>JAQXQS010000121.1 GCA_029101305.1 Clostridia bacterium
AAGACTTCTACGAGATGATGCCAGAGAAGTTCAACAACAAGACAAACGGTATCACCCAGAGACGTTTCCTTCTTCACGGAAACCAGAATCTTGCTGCATGGGTTACAGACCATATTGGACCAGACTGGGTAACAGATCTTTCCCAGATTGGCAAGCTGAAGGTTTATGCAGATGATGAGAAAGCTCTTCAGGAGTTCATGAACATCAAATTCCAGAACAAACAGCGTCTTGCAAAATACATTCTGGAGCACAATGGTGTTGAAGTTGATCCTCACTCCATTTTTGATGTACAGGTTAAGAGACTTCATGAGTACAAGAGACAGCTTCTCAACATCCTTCATGTAATCTATCTGTACAACCAGATCAAATTACATCCGGAGATGGAATTCTATCCAAGAACCTTCATCTTTGGTGCAAAAGCTTCCGCAGCATATGAGCGTGCGAAAAAGATCATCAAACTGATCAACTGTGTAGCTGATGTTGTAAACAACGATCCGGCTATTAACGGCAAGATCAAAGTTGTATTCATCGAGAACTACAGAGTATCCAACGCTGAGATGATCTTCGCTGCAGCAGATGTTTCCGAGCAGATCTCCACAGCAAGTAAAGAGGCTTCTGGTACAGGTAACATGAAGTTCATGCTGAACGGTGCCCTTACACTTGGAACCATGGACGGTGCAAACGTAGAGATCGTTGAGGAGGTTGGCCAGGAGAACGCATTTATCTTCGGTATGAGCGCTGACCAGATCATCAACTATGAGAATCATGGCGGATATGATCCGACCTTTATCTACAATACAGATACAGAGATCCGTCAGGTACTGATGCAGCTGATCAATGGTACTTTCTCCAGCGATACAGAGCTGTTCAGAGATATCTATGATTCTCTGCTGAGTACAAAGAACTGCTCCAGAGCAGACCAGTACTTCATCCTTGGAGACTTCAGATCCTATGCGGAAGCTCAGAAGAGAGTTGAGAATGCTTATAAGGATGAGAAGAAGTGGGCAAAGATGGCACTTCTGAATACTGCATGCAGCGGTAAATTCTCTTCCGACAGAACCATCCAGGAGTATGTAGATGATATCTGGCATCTGGATAAGGTTACGGTTACAAAGAGCAGCGAGGCAGCTGAGAAATAATAGAATCTGTGGATTCTGCGCAGCTGATTGTGTAAAAAGGAAATTTCAGACAGCACAGGATGTGCAAAAGAATAATAAGAAATGATAAAAGCTGTGTTCCGTCAGAATATATAAAGTTCTGGTAGGAACACAGCTTTTTTATAATTGCGCTCCAACTTTGGCATTGAGTTTGGTTTGTAGATATGCCATAATAAAGATATCACTGTAGTTATAAGAAATGTGGCAAAGAAAGCGGGAAATATTATGAAACCTGTTGTATCGATCGGAAACCAGAATTTTAAATCCATACGTGAAAATCACAATTTTTATGTGGATAAAACCGCATTCATTAGAGAATGGTGGGAGAATCAGGATACAGTTACTTTGATCACACGTCCAAGGCGTTTTGGAAAAACCTTGAATATGAGTATGGTGGAGCATTTTTTCTCTATCCAGTCAAAAGAAGATGGAAAGCTGTTTGAAGGGCTGGAGATATGGACGGAAGAAAAATACAGGAAAATTCAAGGACAGTATCCGGTAATTTTTCTTAGCTTTGCGTCTGTAAAGGGAGATACCTATGCAGAAGTAAGAGAAGGAATTATCCAGACTATTCTGGATCTGTATGCGAAATATGATTATCTGCGCCAGGGCGATGCATTAAACGAAAAAGAAAAGGCATATTTCGACTATGTAAATGCAGATATGTCGAATACGATTGCTGCTATGGCTCTTCGAAGATTATCTCTTTGCATGAATTTGTATTACGGTAAAAAAGTGTTGATCCTATTGGACGAATATGATACGCCGCTTCAGGAGGCTTATATAAAAGGCTACTGGAATGAACTGACTTCTTTTATGAGCGGCTTGTTTAACTACACATTTAAAACCAATCCGTATATGGAGAGAGGGCTGCTGACTGGAATTACCAGAGTCCGCAAAGAATCTATATTTTCAGATCTTAACAATCTGGAAATTGTGACAACAACCTCTGGTAAATACAGTACTTCATTTGGCTTTACAGAAGACGAGGTTGCGAGTGCCTTGCAATTATTTGGTCTGCAGGAAAAACAGTCTGAAGTAAAGAAATGGTACGATGGGTTTCATTTTGGCACACAGACAGATATTTATAATCCATGGTCTATAACGAAATATCTTGATACGGGAAAATTTGACAGCTATTGGGTAAATACCAGCTCCAATTCCCTGATTGGGAAACTAATTCAGGAAGGGGCTCCGGATATAAAAATTGCTATGGAGGATTTGCTGGATGGAAAATCAATGGAAACAGTTATTGATGAAGAAATTGTTTTCGAACAGCTGGAGAATAACAGCATTGCAGTGTGGAGTCTGCTGTTAGCCAGTGGATACCTGAAAGTAGATAAGGCTTCTGCTGATGGCGCAGGAGGGAAATATGTCCTTTCACTGACGAACTATGAAGTGAAAAATATGTTTCGGCGGATGATACAGGGATGGTTTGGAAAAGCCACAGTTAAGTATAATGATTTTATAAAGGCGCTGCTGTCTGATGATGTTGACTATATGAATCAATATGTGAATCAGGTGGCAATGCAGACATTTAGTTATTTTGATGCTGGCAAAACACCTGGAGAGCCAGAAGAGCCGGAACGTTTTTACCATGGTTTTATACTGGGGCTCATGGTAGAATTGGCAGATCAATACAGAATCACTTCTAATCGTGAAAGCGGCCTGGGAAGATATGATATCATGCTGGAACCGTTGGACAAGGGAAGACTGGCATATGTGATTGAATTCAAGGTGCACAAAGCCGGACGAGAGAAAGACTTGAAAGAGACAGCCAATAATGCTCTGAGGCAGATCAGGGAAAGAAATTACGATGTTGAACTTCTGGCGCGAGGAATTGAAAAAAGTAGGATTCGGTATCTGGGATTTGCTTTTGCAGGAAAAACAGTTTTGATAGAGCAGACGCTACTGTGAATGAACAGTAGCGTTCTATCATTCCTGGCATACGTAGTAATATTTAATAGTCTTCTTTCTGCCAATATTCGTAAGGCAGCATATGGTACATTTTCCTTACCGTTTTTCGCTGACTGGAGTATAACTCTGCCAGTTTTCGTTTCTGGATGTAGAGATCTTTCGGCATTTCTTCAAGGTCATATGGAACCTTGTCATTTACATAATATTTTTCAAAAGAATAAAAATCAGCTTTGCAATGGGCTGCCTTATATGCATTTTCTACAAGCTCATGAGTCATCTGGTGGTGGTGATGTCCATATTCGCCATGGGCATTGTGGGTGGCAACCTGCTTCCAGTTTTTATAATTCAGAATTGTGGTAATGTCCGCTTCCATGTCTTTTTTCCAGAATTTCCAACTGCTTCGTTTTTTCCCGATTTTATCCGGATAGGAAAGTATCAGGTATTTATCCCCCGTGGCGTCCATAACTGATTTGAATTCAGCACTGCGTACCGGGTCATTTCCTCTGGTCATACAGACTACCAGATAATTATCCTCGATCAGATGCCGACCGCCCCAGAGCAGATCATCATCTGGGTGGGCAACAAACATCACGTTATCGTAGCCATCCAGATTTAGGCTGTCCAGATCTGTGGTGGTTACATGTGGCAGATTCAGGTATGGGAAAACAAGATAAAGCTGTTTAGCACCCCAAATAATTGCAATTGCAAGTATTAGAAATAGCAGCAGTCGCTTCCAGTGGTGCTGCAGTTTTTGCAAAAGGGAAGATACTTTTTTTATTCCTTGATTCATAACAGGTACTCCAGTTAAGGTTATTTATTTTATAACTATATTCACAATTATACTAGGTTTTGAATGAGTTACAAGAGATATCATGAAAGCTTAAGAATTTTTAAGAATTTCCAACACACTTTAGTTAACGGTGGACATGGAAGTATTAAGACTGCTATACTAACAATAAAAGTTTAAATGCATTACGAAATACGAGGTAGAATGAAAATGAGAAAAATGGATATACTTTTCATTTTTGGCGTTATCGCCTGCTTTATTGCTGCATACCAGGGAATGGTATTCAGTCCGTCCTTTACAATGATATTTGTAGTGGTGGGAATGGGCTTTTGCATTGTGGGAGAACTACTACATATGCTACAAGAAGCAGAAGTGCCACAAGGAATAAAGAAAATATGTGGAATCGTCAGTGGTATTTTATGTGGAATTGGAATGATCTGGGCATTTCCAGCAGTGATCATATATGCCACAGGGGATGACTGGATGAACGGATGTATGAGAGCAGCAGGAATAGTCAGTGTTTTTTTGTGTGGAATATGGCTTGGATGGAAGTGGAAAAAAGGAGAAATCCGTCCCGCAGTATGTGGAAAAGCTGTGGAATTAATACTTTCGTTGGCAGCAGCCTGGCTGGCCGTATTTTGTGGACTCAACAGTGTGGCATTGCTGCCTTATGGGGTGGGACTTTTGTTGCTTGGGCTGTCCAGACAGCTGGAAGGAAAGAAGAGAACCCGGAAAATTGTATTTTTTGCGGGAATGGTGCTGATAGCAGTTTTCCCTGTTGCACTGATGATTTAGGCTAGACTTTCACTCATAGTGATGTCTGCGTAAGCAGACATGTCCGTTTAGTTAAAAGGTTATAATGCATGTAAATTGCGGATAGTATTTTGCGCACAATAAGGGCTTGTTAGGAGAAGCAATGTTAAGGATATCTATAAAATCAGCAGATTGTAACAGAAATAATAAAAAAAATGGATGGACACATCATATAAAAAGAGGCAGCATAGCAATTATATTTTCGCTGGCAATGATGACTTTAAGTGGATGTAGTCTTTATGATATTGCCGGTTTATTTTCAGGACTGGGAAAAGGAAGCGAGGCATTGTATGTAAATGAGGGCAGTCAGATGCCATTGGATGAAGGAAAAATTCAAAATGCGCAGGAACAGGATTCAGAGAATGAAAATCTGCCGGTGCAAGGAGAGAATTCTGGTGATGAAACAGAAATACTGCCAGGTGCCCTCTGGCTTGACACAGATGCAAACGTGATTCAGGCACATGGCGGGCAGATCCAGCTGATGCCGATACCGGATGGAACTGGTGGTAAAACAGAGAAATATGTATGGGTAGGAGAAGATAAATCGTCAGGGCATCTTGGCAATGATGTGGCAGTTTATACTTCTGATGATCTGTATCACTGGGAATTTCAAGGTGATGTACTCCGGGCGATAGAATCAAGAGAACAGCTGGATGAGGACTCCTACTTTCAGGAATTATATCAGGACTGTTCCAGTGAAGAACTGGATGAAATTTATAACTGTATTAACAAAAATACGGTTATAGAACGCCCTAAGATGCTATATAATCAGAAAACTGACAAATACGTGATCTGGTTTCACAGTGATGACAGTACGGAGAAAAACTCCTACAAGTATGACGTTGGCATGGCCGGTGTGGCAATCAGCGATTCACCGGCAGGTCCGTTTAAATTTCTAGGCAGATACAGACTGAGCCAGTGTCCCAAAGACCAGATCGACTGTTTTCCCTCTTCCAAGGGAGAAGCAAGGGATATGAATCTTTTCCAGGATGATGACGGAACCGGGTATATTATTTATACAAGCGAAAATAACAAAACCTTGTATATTTCCAGGTTAAATGAGGAATATACATATCTGTCCACAGAGCCGGAAAAGGCTGTTTATAAAGAAGATTTCATACGGATTTTTCCAGGCGCCATGCGGGAAGCTCCGGTTCTGTTTAAAGGGGACAATGGCAGGTACTATATCATGTCTTCCAGCACCACCGGCTGGATGTCCAACCAGGCGAGAGTCTGGTCTGCGGATGAGATCTTCGGTGAATGGAAAAATGATGGGAATCCATGTGTAGGTGAAGATGCAGATATTACCTTTGATACACAGAGTACCTGTGTGTTCCGGACGAAAGCTGGACAATGGATTTACTATGGAGACAGATGGAACAGCAGTGACCTGGCAGATTCCAGATATGTGTGGCTGCCCATTGAGTTTGCTGGAGATCAGGTGGAAATCAGGTGGAGTGCAAGTTGGAAAAATGTACTATAATTTTGTGATATAGTTTTTCTTCCAGAAGTTCCATAAAATCATAATAGGTTCATTTCTTCCTGGATGCGGTGAAACAGATGGGTGAGTGCAAACATAAGTGTTTCGTAATGCATATAGTCAAGTGTATTTTTATCTGCAAGAATCTGCAGGCTTGCCGGAAACTCTTCATCAGATTCCCAGAAGCGGATAATAAGTGGAAGAAACGGAAATAATTCCAGTTCACAGGCTACATCCCCTTTGTTTAGAGGCTTTCCATGAAGTGTCTGGCATGCGCGATGCAACTCTGCTGTTTTTCCATCAAAGAAATCTGCATTATGCTGAAAAAATCCGCCGTTTTGAGTGAGATTTCCGGTTTTGACAGAAGAAAGAGCACTGATATTAACAAACTCATGAGCCAGGTGACAGTGCTCCTTTGAATTGCAGAGAACGTCATATATGGTCATTGTTTCATTGTAATCAGCTGTATTGACAGTTTGGAAATTATCGTCAGACCATTGTACGTTTCCGGAAAATCTGTCAATGCGATAGATATGACCAACAAATGGCAGATATAAATAGTTCAGATTAGCTTTGAGGGAAAATTTTTGAATCATATGTTCCTGATCATAACTAAGAAATGTTTCGGCCATGATATTTTTCATTTTCTCATAATTTGAATTCGAATTTTGCATAAAAGTCTCCTTTGCGATATTTTGGTCTGGCGAAATCATCAATATTCATTTGTCCGCTTCCAACGAAAACTGCTCAGTAAGATAAGCCAGAAACTTACGTGTGGCAGCAGAAAGCTTTTGAGGTCTGTACATAACCAGTCTGTAGAACTCAAATGGAAAGTCTTTAATTTGAATTAGAGAAATCTTTTTTTCATAACCTTTAATGCTGTTGGCATTGAGAATGGACACACCCTGATTTTGAGAAATCTTCAGTAACTGACTGGGAGTATTCTCTACAGGGATAAATTGTGGAGCAAGGCCTCGAAGCTTAAACGCGGAAGAAGCATACTGCATGGCAGAAGGGGAAACATATGGCGGGAAAATAAGAAGTTTCTCGCTGGATATTTCCTTCATGGTGATGCTTCTTTTTCTGGCAAAACGATGCTCTCTGGAAACTGCCAGATAAAAAGGCAGATTATCCAGCTTTAGAAATGCGTGATCCTTTGCAATTGCATATTCCAGGTTATTGGAAAAGATAATATCAAGATTCTCAATCTGTTCTGTTAATTCATGAAGATTATAAATGTTAAAATCAATCTGAACTTCTGGGTGAAGTTTCTCAAAAGGAATTGCATAATCTGATAAAATTTTCTCAAAATCATATCCATCCAGAGCACCAATTCGTATAGTAGACAGCCGGTTCATGGAAAGCTCCTGGGCATCACGTATAGAGGCCTCAATTTCTGCAAGGAGCGGTTTCCAGCGGTCTTTCAACAATTCTCCGGCATAAGTAAGCTCAACAGACCGGCTGGTGCGCTGGAACAATTTAATACCCAGTTCAGCTTCCAGATGTTTGATCCATTTGGTGACTGTAGGCTGGGAAATATAAAGGACTTCTGCCGCTTTGGAAAAACTGTGATATTTGGCGGTGAGAAGAAATATCTGCATTTCTGACAGACTGATCTTGTACATAATAGTATCCCCTTTCGAGATCAAAACACAGGTTACATAAAATATTCTGCAAAAAATCGGAGTCTTAAGATGTTGCCATAAGTATACCACAATCTATTACGAATTAGAATAGATAGATGCGAAAAATGCTATTGGACGAATGAAAAGCAGAGAGTATATAATCATGCCAGATGGAATGTTAAAAAAATATCAAATATAAAATAAGAGAGTCTGAGAAGGGGGAAAGATGAAGAATAAATTAAATGCAGATACATGGACGCTGGCTCTGGGAATTGCTTTATTTCCACCATTATGGGCAGTGATCGCTCCATATCTCAAGGTGAGTACAGGCGCAGTTGCACTGATCTGTGCAGGACTTTATGTGACCAATGGAAATAAAAGAAAAGATGCAGTAAAAATTTCTGTCGGGTTCCTATTAGGAGATTTCTGGGCTGTTGCAGCTCTGAAGGTTATGGATACATTAAAGCTGAATGAAGATCTGGAACTTTTTGGAACCTTGTTTGTACTTGGAGGTCTGGCAGTAATCATTTCCGCTCTGGTTCCAAAATATATTTTCTGCCCGGCATGGCTTTGCGGATGGGCAATCGGACTTACGATCCTGGCTCCAGGCGGCTGGGAGAATGTTGGGACTGTACCGGTTCAGATCGGAATGGCAATGCTGGTGGGAATCTGGTATGTAGGGGTGTTTGTAGATCTGGTACAGAAAAAAACACTAAAATTTTTGGATAGCAGAAAGGAAAAGCAGTCATGAAAAAAGTAGGCGTAAGCAGAGAAGAAAAAGAACTGTCCTATTACAGATTTTTTGAGCAGGATCTGGCACAGATTCCGAAGGAAAAGATTCAGATTCTGGAAGCAGGAGCTGCAAAGGTCAAAGCGGTACCTTTTGATGAGAAAAATCTGTATCTGGAAGGAAAAGATGAAGAATATTGTCAGACCGGATATGGGATCATGGAGGACGGAACCGGATTCGTATGCAATACTACATACATGCCTAATGTAACGGTAGAAATGCTTGACTGGTGGTTCCCATGGCACAGTGTAGGCTCTGATCTTCGATACAAGATATGGGATCCGGAGGATCATTATTTTGCAAGAGCAGACCGTGTAGATTATGTATGTGATCCGTCAGTACCAATGAACGAGAAAACCTGGGGAGTCAGTCATTATATTATGGAAGATGTAGGACCGGGGCCGGAATTTCTGAAACTGAATTTCAAGAGACCGGCAGATTTTGGCTATGACGAAAGTATTATCGGAACAAAGAAATGCAGTTCCATGGTATGTGCGATCGGAGAAAGCAGCTGTGCGGCAGCAATGACTCATAAATGGTATCCATATAAAGATGGGGTAATGCTCTGTTCAAGATTCTGGATCGGAATGGGAGTTGTTGATGGAAAGATCGTAAAAACCCTTCCAGAAGGAGTTTCCATACCAGAAATTGTTCCGCAGGGACTGTTTGCCCATAGTATTAAAGAATTTTCCAATCTGGCAGCGATTTTGCCGGAGGTTTATGAAGAAAATAAAGGAGAACTGTAAAGAAAGGAGAAAAGTTATGATTTCATTAACCATTGATGGAAAAAAGATTCAGACAACAGAGGGTACTTCTGTGCTGGAAGCTGCTCTGCAGAATGATATCTATATTCCCCACATTTGCCATCATCCGGATCTGAGTGATATTTCTGCATGTAAGCTCTGCTATGTACAGGTAGAAGGACAGGAAAAACCGGTAACCTCCTGTTCTCTGAAAGCAGAGGAAGGAATGGTCATCACAACTGCAAATGAGAAGATCACACATCTTCGAAACCTGGCAATGGAGCTGATTCTTGCAGCACATCCGGAAGACTGTTCTACATGCCCGAAATATGGAAACTGTGAGCTGCAGAATCTGATTCAGTATATGGGAGTTTCCGCAACAAGAATGCGTGCAAGGGTAAAAGGTTTTGCCTGTGAAACAGGAAATCCGTTGTATGACCATGATATGAACCGTTGTATTACCTGTGGACGTTGTGTACGTGCCTGCAATGAACTTCGTGGTGTAGGAGTTCTTCAGTATAAGAAAAAAGATATGGAGAACTATATTGGTACTTTGCACGAGCGTCTGTTAAAAGATGAGGACTGCAGATTCTGCGGGGCATGTGCAGAAGTCTGTCCGACTGGAACGATCCGTGACAAGATAAATTATTCAGCAGTAGAAAGACAGGAAAAACTGGTTCCGTGCCGTGCAACCTGTCCGGCAAACACAGATGTTCCGCGTTATATCCGTTTTGTAAAAGAAGGAAAATACGAAGAGGCAGCAGCAGTTATCCGTGAAAAACTTCCACTTCCCAAATGTCTTGGTCATGTCTGCTCTCACGTATGTGAAAGCCAGTGCAGAAGAAAAGAAGTAAATGAAGCGGTTTCTATCCGGAATATCAAACGTTACGCTATGGAGCATGAAACAGGAAAGTACTGGAAAAACTGTGGAAAACAGCTTTCGGATACAGGGAAAAAGGTGTGCATCGTAGGCGGCGGCCCGGCGGGTATGACAGCAGCTTATTATCTGAGAAAACAGGGACATGCTGTAACAGTAAAAGAAGCACTTCCAAAAGCAGGCGGAATGCTTCAGTATGGAATTCCTTCTTATCGTATGCCGAGAGAGATTGTAGATGAAGAAGTAGAATTTATGCTTCAGACAGGAATCAACCTTGAGACAAATACAAGGGTAGAAAACGTAACAGATCTGAAAAAGGAATATGATGCCGTATTAGTTGCCATTGGAAATCACACAGGAACACTTCTTCCGATGGAAGGAAATGATGCAACAGGAATTCTTCTGAACATTGATTTCCTCAGAAATGCATCTATGGGAAACGCAACGGGAATGGGCAAAAAAGTAATTGTGCTTGGCGGTGGAAATGTTGCTTTTGACTGTGCGAGAACAGCCAGAAGACTTGGAGCAGAAGAAGTTCATGTAGCATGTCTGGAAGCGCGGGACAAAATGACTTCTGATGATGAAGAAATCCAGCAGGCACAGGAAGAAGGAATTCAGGTTCATCCAGCACAGACTTTTGAGCGGATTCTGAAAACAGAGGAAGGTGCAGTTGCGGGAGTTGGATTTTCTGATATTGCTTCCTTTACGTTTGATGAAAACCGCCGTGCGATTATTGAAAAAGTAGAAGATTCTTACCATGAAATTCAGGCAGACACTGTTATTTTTGCAGTGGGACAGAGATGTGGACTGAATCCGGAAGCAGGGCTGGCAAGAGGAAGAGCTAACTCGATCGTGGCTGATCCGAAAACACTGGCTACAGATGTAGAGGGAATTTTTGCCTGCGGAGATGTTACCTATGGAACAAAATCTGTTGTTCTTGCGGTTGCAGACGGAAGAAAAGCAGCGGAATCCATTGATAAATATCTCGGCGGAAATGGAGATATTTCAGAAGTACTGGCACCTGTAGAGGAACATAATCCGTCGATTGGAAAGGCCGAAGGCTTTGGATATGAAAAACGCAGACAGCCGGAGGTTTTGTCGGTAGATGAACGTAAAGACAATTTCCATATGGTAGATCACGGAATTTGTGAAGCACAAATCTGTGGAGAAGCCTCACGTTGTCTGCAGTGTGATCTGAGAATGGACATCACGAAGAGTAAGATCTGGAGCGAGTATGGAAAGGAGGAAGAAACATGCTGTTAGAAAATACGAAAACAGATATGGTGATAAAAGAGATCAGTGAAAAAGACAGCCAGACACTTAGTGGATTTCTGGGAAATCTGACAGAGCATGTAACCGGTGAAATGGTTGCTGAACTGGTGCAAAAACCAGCAGAGCATATAGTGATCACTCTTGCGAATGCAGATGCAGATCAGATGCTTGCCGTTCTGTATGAGAAGTACGCAAAGGCTGTTATGGCGGGGGCAGCAGCTGCTGCAAAAATTTCTGGTGCAGATTCCTATATTGTAATTCTGCCGGAAAAAGCGCGTGCAGAATCTGTAGAAAAAGCAGCCAGTGAACTGAATATTTCCGGACAGACAGAAATTATCTATGGAACCTGTGTAAAAACAGCTTATAAAAAAGATATCATCCTTCATCCATTGACCTGTTTCAAGATAGCAGCACTTCTTGCAGGGGACAACGCGGATTTCTGCCTGTTGTCTGTGGATGGAAAAGAACCGGTAAAAGTTCTTTATGGAACAAAAATCAGAGATCTGGTACAGCCATCCAAAGGACTCCGGATCGGAAATCATCTGTATGGTCTTTCCGTACTGGATAAAACGATCGGAACAGAGATTCCAGAAGAAAACGGAGTTATGGAATCTGTATCTGATACACAATGTGCAGTTAATCTGGTTCAGAAAATGGTTCATACCATGAGGGAGAGAAGCTGTGGACGATGTGTATTCTGCAGGGAAGGTCTGGTTCAGATTGACAGTGCTCTTCTTGATCTGATGAATGGAAAAGGAAAACAGACAGATATTTCCCTGATGGAAGAAATTGCCGGAGTCATGGAAACAGAAAGCAACTGCAGTCTCGGACAGACAGGGGCAGGTAGTGTAAAAACACTGACAACAGAGTTTGAGAGTGAAGTAAAGGAACATCTTTCCGGAAAATGTTCTGCCAAAGAATGCCTGGGTCTGGTGCACTATTATATTGACCCGAAACTCTGCAAGGGAGAAGGTGCCTGTGCTGAAATCTGTCCGAAGCATGCGGTAGAAGGTGGAAAAGGATATATTTCCGTAATTGATGAGTATGAATGTGTGAAATGCGGTAAATGTGTAGATGCCTGCATTCACGGCGCTGTGAAATCTATAAGCGGACGACTTCCGAAACTTCCGGATGAACCGGTCGCAATTGGAGGAAACAGGAAATCAGAAACAGAAACAGTACGCAGAGAGCGTAAACGTGTACGTCCGTCTGCAAGGCTTTTTACAAAAAAAGTAAGTGGTGCATCTGCAGTGAAAGATATTGCTGCAGAATCAAAAATTACAGTAAAGGGGAATCTACCAATGAGAGAAATGAATGCAGACGTAATCATTGTTGCGGCAGGTCCGGCAGGTCTGGCAGCAGCAGTAACAGCAGGAGAAAACAATCTGTCCTGCATCGTGATCGAGAAATCAAATACAACAGGTGGAGCTGCCAACATGGGTATGGGACCACTTGGTATTGACACAAAAGTACAGAGAAGACAGTTCAACCAGATTACAGTCGAGAAAGCCCTGGATCTGCATATGGATTATACTCACTGGAGAGTAGATGCAGATTTGGTATCCACATATTTCTCAAAATCAGCAGATACAATTGAATGGCTGGAAGACATGGGTGTGGAATTTGCCGGTGCATTTAAATATTTTGCAGAATCAGAAGCGACCTGGCATATTGTAAAACCGGAAAACGGAGTGATCGGACCAAGAGCAGCTGGCGGAATGGTAAAAGCCCTGACAAACCGTGCCAAAGAATTAGGCGCACAGTTTGAAATGGAAACAACTGTAACAGAACTGATTAAAGAAGATGGAAAAATCTGCGGCGTCATGGCTGTTGATAAAGAAGGTCAGCAGATCAAGGCAACAGGAAAAGCAGTTATTGTTGCAACTGGTGGATTTGGAAATAACAAAGAAATGCTGGAAAAAGAGTTCAATCTTCACCTTGGAGAAGACTATTATCCGTTTATGATCCCGGGAATCACAGGTGACGGTCTGAATATGATGTGGAAAGCAGGAGCCATGAAATATGGTGCAGGTATTGAGGCTATCTATCAGCTTCCGGACAACCTTAACTGGTTCCTTCTGGATGCAGTTCTGCGTCAGCCGAACCTTCTCATCAACCAGCTTGGTGAGCGTTTCATGAACGAAGACCGTATGGGAAATACAACTTTCACAGGAAATGCACTGGCACTTCAGCCAGGAAACTATGGATACTGCATCATGGATGGAAATATCCTGAAACATTATAAGAAAAATGGTCCGGATATTGAGGACATCGTACATCCGGCAGATGCATTCCAGGCATTTGAACAGCAGGCAGCAGTGGCTGTGGAACAGGGCTATGAGGCATACTTTGAGGCAGATACTATTGAGGAACTGGCTGAAAAACTGCAGATTGATGAAGCTGTGCTGCGAAATACAATTGAAACTTATAATGAAATGTGTGACATTCATTGTGATACACAGTTTAATAAAAATCCGAAGTTCCTTCATAAGATTACAGGAAAAGGCAAATATCTGGTGGGTAAATTCTATCTTGGAGCATATGGAACCATCGGCGGCATTCGTATCAACAAATACTGCGAAGTACTGAATGACGATTATATGCCGATTCCTGGACTTTATTCAGCCGGATCAGATGCCAATACTATTTATGGTGACAGTTATAACTTTACACTTCCGGGAAATACAATGGGATTTGCAGTAAACTCCGGACGTATGGCAGGAGAATCCGTAGCAGAATATATTAACGAAGAAAACTGAAGATGAGTACAGTCAGGCATACTGCCTGACTGCGTAAGAAAGGAAAAACTATGAGCTATAAAGTAATGGGTATCACAGCAGGAAGAAAAAACAGCAACAGTGAGATTTTACTGAAAGAAGCACTTATGGCATGTGAGGAAAAAGGTGCAGAAGTTACCATGATCAATCTGAAGGATTATAATATTCTTCCATGTACCGGATGTACTTCCTGTACAAAAAATATGTCCATGGGAAAAAATGCCGGATGTATTCTTGACAAGAAAGACGATAAAAAGAAAATTATGGACGTTATGCTAGCTCAGGATGCAGTGCTTTTTTCCGCACCAACCTATGATCTGATGGCCTGTTCCACATTTATCACGTTTGCACAGAGAAGTCTGAGCTATGAGACATCATTTCTGGAGACCATTGGTGCGATCGAGCATAAAGACCGCATTGCAGGTCTGATTGCCGTAGGTGGTTCAACAAGAGCATGGCAGTCTATGGCACTGGAGAGTATGCAGGCGGCTATGTTTACAACAGATATGAAAGTTGTGGACATGATTCTGGGAACCAGAGTCCCGGGAAATGCACAGTGTCTCCTTCAGGATGATCTGGTGGCACGAGCTCACAAAATGGGTGAAAATATTATGGAATGTCTGGAGCTTCCTGTAGAAGAACGCAGATGGATGGGCGAAGAAGATATGGGCTGGTGCCCGAACTGTCATTCCAATGCACTTGTTCTGGGGGAGAAGCAGTGGGATGGTCTTTATTATCCGGTAGAATGTCAGGTATGTGGTGCCGGTGGAACCCTGGAGCAGACAGATGGAGGAAAATGGATTTTCAAAATTCAGAAAGACGGACTGTTAAAAGACAGAACGACTGTAGCAGGACGTGCCAAACATCTGGAAGAAATTGCAGAAACACAGGGAGGATTTTTCTCCAACCCGGAAAGTATGAAACTTGTAAAAGAAAGACTGGAAAAGTATAAAAAGAAAACTTTCAAGACTGTATAAAGAAGAAAAACGGGCAATTGCTATGGGAATTCCAGACAGGCAATTGTCCGTTTTGTATTTTTCTTTTGTTTTGCAGATTAACAAAACACTTTGCAGGATATTATCTGCCGAATATTATATCAAATCCTCTTCAATTCATAACTCCGTGTACCAAGTCCAATCTTCTCCCCATGATCTAACGTAGCTTCCCATTCCACATTTGGATTGGAATCCATGAAGTGATTATGATGGCAGTGCCAGTCTGGTTTCGCAAGGTTATCACCAAGCTGGCTGTTGCGGATTGGTTCTGCTGCAAGACAGGCATCTACGCAGGCCTGGTCAAGGGCAATAGGATCGAAGCTTGCGAACATTCCGATATCCGGAAGGATTGGAGCGTCGTTCTCGCCGTGGCAGTCACAGTTGGGGCTTATATCCTGAACCAGGGCAATATGAAAGCATGGGCGGCCATGACAGACTGCTTTTGCATACTCTGTCATTTTGCGGCAGAGAAGCTCATTGGAATTGCTGTGAGGATTATGAATGGCATCAAAGCTGCAGGCACCGATACAACGGCCACAGCCTTTGCACTTATCATAATCAATAACAGCTTTTTTCTCAGGGTATGTAATGGCATCACTTCCGCATTCTTTGGCGCAGCGCTGGCATCCACGGCAAATGTCCGCTTCGATAACCGGCTTTCCGCTGTTGTGCTGGGCCATTTTTCCGGCACGACTTCCGCAGCCCATACCGATATTTTTGATAGCACCGCCGAAACCGGTAGCTTCGTGACCCTTGAAATGAGTAAGACTGATAAATACGTCTGCATCCATGATGGCGCGGCCGATTTTGGCTGTGTGGCAATATTCTGCATTTTCTACAGGAACCTCAATATCATCTGTTCCCCGGAGTCCGTCACCGATAATGATCTGGCAGCCTGTGGTAGTGGTATTGAATCCATTGAGATTGGCACAGTCCATATGCTCCAGGGCATTCTTACGGCTTCCAGGATAAAGGGTATTACAGTCTGTAAGGAAAGGCATTCCGCCCTGCTCCTTACAAAGATCAGCTACAACTTTAGCGTAGTTTGGACGAAGGACAGCAAGGTTACCAAGCTCTCCGACATGCATTTTGATGGCAATGAATTTGCCATCCATGTCAATGTCTTTGATTCCGGCTGCGATACAAAGCTTTTTCAGCTTGTCCAGCTGGCTGGTGCCTACTTTGCAGCGGAAATCGGTGAAATATACGGTTGATTTCTCCATGGGATCCTCCTTGTAAATCTGTTAGTTATATTATATTCCTGCAATCTGCCCGCTCCACTTTGCGAGAAATCTTACCTTCTTTCGGTTGGTGTAGCTCGCTGCACCAACCTCAATCGGACAAAATCTCCCACAAATTATGACGCACATTTTGCAAAAAGTCTTTTGGTGGTACGCTTTAGAAAAAGTGCAGAATTTCATCAAGTTCTCTGCGCTTCGGACGGCTTGGTTCTTCGCCCGCTTTACCAACAGCGATAACAGAAACGATAGTTTCCTCCGCTGGGATGGAAAGAAGTTCGCGGATTTTATCAGCGTCGCGAAGTCCCATGATCAAAGTAGAAAGTCCAAGCTCTGTAGCTTTCAGAATCAGGTTTTCGTTCTGAAGTCCGAGGTCATAACAGCCCCAGCCATTGCCGAGTTCGTTGTCAGGAGTGCCATCTGTCTGGAAACCGGCGCGGTTATGTACGAAAGTGGTGACGATTAAAGCTGCGTACTCTGTTTTACTATCGTTGTTTGCATATCCGAGACATTCCTGGCGAATCTGAAGCTTCTTATCCTCTGATAAAACACAGTAATAGCGGCCGGTCTCTGTGTTTTTCCAGGAAGGTGCCTCCTGAGCTGCCTTTATAAGCTCCTGAATCTGCTCTTTAGTCACATTGGTGTCAGGACTGTACTTGCGTACAGTTCTTCTTTTTTCAATTAGTGTCTGAAAATCCATGATAAAACCTCCTCATTTGCTTTAATTATCTTTGGTATTAAGCCACTCCTGGATTGTTTCAGGGCTGACCTTGATGTAATGCGAAATTTTTTCAATTTTCACTCCGTCTTCTGCCATGGAAAGGGCGGTTTCTTTTGCAAGCTTTAATTTCCCTTGCTCTTTTCCAAGTTCAAATTCTTCACTATAAAGTTCTTCCAATTCACGACACATATACTTCATTCCCTTCGGTGTTTCTTTTAATTCAGATACTCGTTCAGCAAGAACTTTGCTATACATTCTCGCTTTGGGAATAGGTTTCTAATGTTTCAGTTTCCGAAAAAATCTTTTTTACCATATTCACTTCTCCTTTCCAGGAGACCTGAATATGTACTTCAAAAATCTCCTGCTCTTAGTTTGGTTTGAAATTAAAAGCATAGATTTCTGAATGATGTTTAGAATTTACAGATGATGCAAATGCACCTTGAAATTAGAGAAAATATGCTTTGGGTATATTCTAGCACAATTTTTTGTTTGTGAGAAGTACGATTTTATATGAAATAGATTCAACAAGTGTAAAGCTATTGGTTTTAAACATATCAGTTCCAAGTTATTTATAAAATTTTTGTAAAGAGAGAAAAAAAGGTTGTCAAATTATATTGAGATGCGTATACTGAATACAAGAACTAAAAGTTCTTTCTTCATCAAGGATGAGTCCTGTGACGGTTCTGACAGGACGGTAAACTAAAAAATGACCGAGAGATGAGTCCTGTGACGGTTCTGACAGGACGGTAAATAAAAAAATGACCGAGTGATGGAGACATAGTGGCGAGAGGAAAGTTCCTCTCGCTTTATGCTATTTGTATAATTTAGAAAGAGGGAAATTAGTGTATCTGCCAGAAAATGACTATCAGATACTAAAGCTAACGGATGCTTTTTTTCAAGCATACCCTAATCCACCTTATATAGAAATATTAAAGAAAAAAGAGAGAGCCTATAATTGTCTGTTATTTCAAACTCATTACAATTATTGTATCTGCATTCCATTTCGAAGTGAAATTTCCCATTTGTATGCATATCATTTTAAAAAATCGAAGAGATCAAAAAAACATAAATCTGGTTTAGATTATTCCAAGATTGTGATTGTGAAAAATCTGGAATATATAGGAACGCAAAATGCAATTATAGATCACGATGAATTTAAGGAGACAATGCGTCATATGGAAAGAATAAAAAAGGAATCGTTGAAATTTGTGGAAGATTATGTAGCGCATATGGACAAAAGACAGTTATTGCCAGAAAAAGAATTTAAAAGAAGGTATACATATTCAACTTTAAAATATTTTCATGATGAATTAGGAGTGAAAGAAAAATGATATACGAATTAAAAGATACAAGTAAAGCCTGCGCTCTTTTTACTGGCTGGCAGGACAGTGTAGTCTGGTCAGCTTTGCAGGGAGTGATGGGAAAAATATATGTGGATTCCCTGGAAAAGCCGGAGAGTGGTGCGGTTATGCTGGGGGATTTTTGTTTTCTGAGTGGGAGGCCTACGGAAGAAATGGCGCTTTTTTGCCCGGAAGACTGTGAATCTAAGGAGTTGATTCTGGTTCCACAAAATGAAGAATGGGCACAGATGATCGAGAAATGCTATGGAGAAAAGGCGGAAAAGACAGTCCGTTATGCGATAAAAAAGGAGCCTGGAATTTTTGACCTTGTGAAACTGAGTGAGGTAGCAGCAAGCTTACCGAAAGAATATGAGATGAGAGTGATCGACCAGAGTCTTTTTGAAATTTGCAGAAATACTCCGTGGAGTAAAGATCTGGCAGCTAATTATGAGGATTACAGTCAGTACGAGCTGTTTGGACTGGGAGTAGTAATTATGAAAGCTGGAGAGGTTGTAGCAGGGATTTCCTCATATTCGGGGTATCATGGAGGAATTGAAATTGAGGTGGTAACGCGGGAGGACTACCGCAGAAAGGGACTTGCGTATATCGGCGCAGCGCAGCTGCTTCTTGAATGTGATAAGCGTGGACTTTATGCAAATTGGGATGCTGCGAATAAAATGTCAGTAGGTCTGGCGGAGAAATTGGGATATCATTTTAGCCATGAATATTTTGTCTACAAAGTAAAAAGGCAGTGAAATATATATGTTCTGTTAAAGCTGCTATAGCGTAAAATTATGTAAATACATGATTTCTGCGTATTGTGAAGCGTGTTGCCGAGAATGGAGAGGTAACATTCAGTGGGGCGGTTACAGAAAACAGTAAGTTGAAACGAACTGAAAAATATGTTAAACTTATGCGCAGCTGTAAGAGCAAAATTAACGAGAAAGGGTAATTTAAGTTACAGATCACGGAATGAACAGTAACCAATCTCAGGCTATCTTTTTATGAAGATAGAGTTAAAATATGAAATTGATTAGAAACTTCAAGAACCGAAAAGAGGAGAACTTATGACTGGATTTGAAAAACTGGAAAACAGTTTAATAGATGTAATAAAAGAAGAACAGGCGAAGCTTGGCTTTAAAGAGGAGAAGATTCATTTATATTATCCACTTTCTTCTTTAAATCATTTCTTTTCCGCAAAGGACAGTGCAGAAGAAATGCTTATCCGTCTGCAGAATATGCCAAGGGAGCTGACACAGAAGCTGGGCGAAGTGTCCGTGTCCCATAAAGGGGACAGATTCTGCTTCTACATTCCGGAACCGGGAAGCGTCTATGTTCATGAAAATATGAAAGAAAATGAATTTATCAAGGTTCTCATCGAACTGGTTCAGCAGCATGACTGCACCAAGGAGAAACTGCTGTCGTTGTTTGCTTCCTACTGGGGAAAAACAGAGTGCCAGGAGATGGACAACGGAGAATTTGATTTTTATATCCGTTTTGTGGATAAGGCAGATGACACGTATTATTATTGCTTCAAGGATGAAGGCTTCCATTTCATCTATCATAGATTTCTGCCAGAGGACTACGAGGATTTTGGTTTTTGAGAAAACCCTGAAAGATCAGCTGATATAGATATTTATGATTTTTACTGGTAAAACTTTCTTTAATTAGAGAATAAAAGATTTTTAACGCTGATGTTATACTATACTGTTACAAGGCATATAGTATTCAATAAGAAAATGAAATTGGAAAAAATCGCTATGATGAATTATTTATGGGGCGGTATGATTCTTCTTGGAATTATCTATGGTGCCTTTGCGGGGAACCTTGACGCAGTAACCGAAACTGTTATAAATTCTGCAAAAGAAGCGGTAAGCCTGGTAATCGCTATTGCCGGAATCACTGCATTCTGGACCGGAATTATGAAAATCGGGGAGCAGGCAGGACTGGTGGAGAAGCTTGCGAAAAAAGCCAGGCCGCTGCTTCTTTTTTTATTTCCTGAATTGAAAGATCAGGAAAAAGCAAGCTATTACATATCTTTAAATTTTCTATCTAATTTTCTTGGACTGACACATGCCAGCACCAGCTCTGGGCTTTTGGCATTCCAGGAACTGGACCGGCTGAATGGACACAGTACCATAGCCAGCAGATCCATGTGTACGTTTCTGATCATCAATGTTTCTTCTTTACAGCTTTTACCAATCAACATGATCGCATACCGGGCACAGTATGGAAGTCCCGCTCCTGCAGCGATTGTAGGACCGGCTATTTTTGCCACCGGGATGAGTACGCTGGCAGCGGTGATTTTTTGCAAGGTGACAGAATCCAGGCATTAGAGCGCGTTCGTCCTGAGCACATTAAATAGCAATAGTATTATAGCAGGAGGCCTATGAAAGTTATCAATTATCTGTCCGATTTAATGATACCTTTTCTTTTATTCATCGTTATCAGTTCCGGCCTTTTGGCAAAAAGAAACATCTATCAGGATTTTCTGGATGGAGCCCGGGATGGATTGAAGACAGTAATTTCAATTTGTCCCACACTGATTGGACTTATGACGGCTGTAGGTGTCCTGCGCTCTTCCGGGCTTCTTGGTTTTCTGGGAAAATTCCTTGGAAAAGCAACTGGTTCTATTGGATTGCCAGGTGATATTGTTCCACTGACATTCGTGCGGCTTTTTTCCTCAAGTGCCGCAACCAGTCTGCTTCTGGACATTTTCAAAGAGCATGGAACAGAATCCTCCGTAGGTTTTATGGCTGCGGTTATTCTAAGTTCCACTGAGAGCGTGTTCTATTGTATGAGCGTTTATTTTGGTATAACAAAAGTGAGAAAGACAAGATTTGTTTTACCTGGGGCACTGATCGCAACAATCGCTGGAGTAGCAGCGGCAGTCTGGATTACGATTCTGGGAAAATATTAAAGTTCTATTTAACTGTTAATTTTAAAGTGCCGGAGGCTTCGGCGTCAATGGATGCTCTCTATAGTACATTCTTGTAAAGTTAAGGAATTTTTGCATATCCCCACTGATATATTTCCCCTTTTTCCACACCATTCCAATTTTTATGCGGATAGGTGGATTAAGGGGAATTCCTGTTATCCTCGCATCTGCGAACCGGTCAGTCATGCTGGAGTAAAGGAAGCAGCCATATTTTCCGGTTCTGACAAACTGCAGTGTGGTATAAATCTGACTGCTGCGCATGACGATGTTCGGAGTGTAGCCGTCCATTTCGAAGCGAGTCCTTAACAGCTGGTTCTGTACGGAATCAGCGTTGAAAAAAATCAATGCTTCTTTTGACATTTCTTTTGTAGTAACAAGTTCTTTGCCCGCCAGCGGGTGATCTTTACTTACACAGAAAACAACCTGGTCGTTGGCCAGGACAGCGTTGTAAAATTTATCAATATTGTACTGCTCCATATTTACCAGAGCCAGATCCAGGGTATCGTCCTGAACCAGATTACAGGCGCGGACGGAGCCATACTCTTCCAGGACTACAGCAATTTCCGGATATTCCTGATGAAATGCGGTGAGAAGGTCCGGGAAAAATACAGTGCTCAGCATTGGCGGAATTCCAATGCGAAGAGGTGGCTTTACTCTTGCCATGCTGGAGTAGTCAGCCTGGAGTTCTGTGCAGTACTGGAGAATATAGGTGGCTTTTTCATAAAGTGCCTCGCCTTCCTGTGTCAGGACCAGTTGGTTTCCCTTTCTATAGAAAAGGCTGATACCGAATTCGATTTCCAGGTCACGGATGGCTACGGAAACGGTAGGCTGGGTGACGTATAATTCTTCCGCTGCTTTGGTAATGCTGTGACAGCGGCTGGCAGTGCAGAAATATCGAAGCTGGTTTAGTGTCATGATGGCAAATACCTCAATTCTAATTCATCTTTCATAAAAATACCACATACATATAATAATTTCCATATTTATTTTAAATTCATATTGTTTCATGGTAATACTGCACAAAATATATCTGTAAAAATTGAGAATATAAAAAATTTTTATAGGGTTATGCAGACCATTAATTTGTTTTTTTATACATACAAGGACTATAATAAACTCATCAAAGGAAACGTGTACGGCCGGTACCTTTCAAGAGAGATTCATACAAGAAGACTGATAAGTAAGACAGAAGCGTAAAGTAAAAAATCAAGAATAAACGATATCACAAAGAAAAAGAAGTGAAAGGAGATCAATAAAATGTCTCACACAACAATCACACTGCTGTTTCTTGTGTTTACGATCATTAGCTTCATCCTTGAGAAAATTCCACTTGGACTTACAGCTTCGATCTGTGCGATCGGATTGACAATTACCGGAGTTTTGGATGTATCTACAACGTTTTCACAGTATGTAAACAGCAACGTAATCCTTTGTGTTGGCATGTTTGTGGTAGGACAGGCCCTATTTGAAACAGGAATGGCTAATAAAATCGGAGGGCTGGTTACCAGATTTGCCAAAACAGAAAAAATATTGATCATTGCAATTATGGTAATCGTAGGAGTAATGTCCGGGTTCTTATCCAACACAGGCACAGCGGCAGTGCTGATTCCGGTAGTCTGTGGAATTGCAGATGAATCCGGCTATTCAAGAAGCCGTCTTCTTATGCCGTTGGTATTTGCAGCAGCACTTGGCGGAAATCTTTCCATCATCGGTGCACCTGGAAATCTGATGGGAGTAAATGCACTTCAGGAAATGGGACTTTCCACAAGTTTTTTTATGTATGCACCAGTTGGAATTCCAATGCTTCTGATTGGAATCATTTACTTCATTCTCATCGGGTACAAGCTTCTTCCAGACGGAAAAGGAGCGAATGGAGCGGCTGTTGAGGAACAGAAAGACTTCAGCAACGTTCCGAAATGGAAACAGATTGTTTCATTAGTCGTTCTGGTACTTGTAATCCTTGCGATGATCTTTGAGGAAATGATCGGAATCAGCATTCAGCTTTCGGCATGCATCGGAGCGATTTTCCTGGTGCTGACAGGAGTTCTTTCTGAGAAAGAAGCGCTGAACTCTATTGATCTGAAGGTGGTATTACTTTTCGGAGGTTCTCTTACACTGGCAAAAGCCTTGGATACAACAGGTGCTGGAGAACTGATCGCAGATAAGATCGTAGGACTTCTTGGAGCAGATCCGAATCCAGTAGTACTTCTTCTGGTAATCTTTATTGTAACCTGTGCGCTGACAAATTTCATGTCAAACACAGCCACAACAGCGCTGATGATTCCGATTGCAGTTTCTCTGGCCAACAACCTTGGCGCAGATCCAAGAGCCGTTGTAA
This sequence comes from Clostridia bacterium, assembly GCA_029101305.1. Taxonomy (GTDB): domain Bacteria; phylum Bacillota; class Clostridia; order Lachnospirales; family Lachnospiraceae; genus Blautia_A. The sequence goes on from JAQXQS010000121.1 coordinate 23,809, forward strand.
TCGCCACGGTAATCGCAGGTTCCTGTGCATATGCAACTCCAATTGGAATGCCTGCAAATACCATGGTAGTAGGATTGGGCGGATATAAATTTAAGGATTATGTGAAATCAGGCCTGCCGCTGATTTTGGTATCCTTTGTAATCTGTATGGTTCTGTTGCCGATTTTGTTCCCATTTTATCCGTAAGAAACAGGAAGATAAACAGAACCGTAAAACGTAACCAAAAAGGCAATGTAAATTTAACATATATCAGGAGGTAAATCATGACTAAGGAAAATGGAGTTAAAGTATTAACAGACATGGTAGCAGATTTTGTTGCCCATATTGGAAAAAAATTACC
>JAQXQS010000122.1 GCA_029101305.1 Clostridia bacterium
GATGTGCAGATTGTAACAAGCCGCTTCCGCCACTGTGCCGGAGAGTATCCTGTCTGTTTTTTAAAATACCTGCTGAAATGTGATAAATCCGAAAATCCGCACGCCCGCGCGATATGCTGTACGGTGAGCGCCTGGTTGGTCAGCAGGTTTTTTGCCTTATCCATCCGAATCTGTAAAAGGTCCGCATGTGGGGTACTCTGGAAAAACTTCTGATAGCAGGAGTAGAATTGGCTTTTTTCCAGATTAACAGAAGTACAAAGCTCCTGCGTGTCCCATGGCCTGGCGTAATTCGTCAGCATTTCCAGCCGGAGCTTCCGGAAGGCTGAATAAAGTTCCTCCCCCTCTGTTCCATTTCCCCGTATCTGATGTGACTCAAGTCCTCTTGCAATCGTGATCATAAGCTGCCTGAAAAGAGTGTATTCATACTCATCGGAAAATAAATCATTTGCTACATGCTCTTTGTGCAGAAGACGGATGCAATTATCAATGTCTTCCGGGTTCCCGGGATAAAAAATAGTATTCAAAGGAATCCCAAAACGTTCCCCTGGATTTTCCCTACATGAAAAATGAAGATAACTGTTCCGGAATTTCTGTACTGCCTTATAATGCTGCTCATATCCGGGAGCATAAAGAATACAGGCATTTTCCCTGGAAATGCAAAGCTTCTGGTCCAGATAAACCTTCATAGGTGTTTTAAAAAGCAGAAACAGATAATCACCGCTTCCACTAGGGCGGTAGATCTGGTCATAATCCGGGTTGGAATAATTATACTCGCAGAACTGGATGGAAAAATCCATATCTGAAGCATTCGGATCACTCATTATATAACCTCCCTTCGGGTCTTTCCTTCACTGTAGTGATTATCGGAAAAAAAGTCAACTATATCGGAAGAAAAAAACTGGAAAAATAGCTGGTTTTTATTAAAATAAGAAATAGAAACATATAGAAAATAAGAACAAACAGAAACGAGAAGATATAGAAAACAAGAGCATACAGCAAATTGAGCTGTAAACGAAAAGTCAGATATTATTATAGAAGTGTTCAGCTACTAAATAGCTGAAATAAAAGGAGGACACCCATGAAAAAAGCACAGATCATTATTGACAAATATTTTCTCACCGGTAAGGCAGACAAGCGTATCTTCGGTTCCTTTATCGAGCAGCTGGGCCGTGCTGTCTATGAAGGAATTTATCAGGAAGGAAGTCATCTATCTGATGAACAGGGCTTCCGTAAGGACACTCTGGAACTGGTAAGAGAGCTCCAGGTTCCCATTGTCCGTTACCCAGGCGGTAACTTTGTTTCCGGGTTCCGTTGGGAGGACAGCGTAGGACCTAAGGAATTGCGTCCGGCCAGGCCAGAGCTTGCATGGGGCGTGATCGAGAATAACCACTTCGGTCTGGATGAGTTCGTGGACTGGGCGAAGAAAGCAGACACAGACATTATGATGGCAGTGAACCTGGGTACAAGGGGGCCAGAGGAAGCCAGAAATCTTCTGGAATATTGTAACTTTAAGGGTGGCACTTATTACAGTGATATGCGTAAGGCAAATGGTCACGCAGAGCCTCACAATATTAAGACCTGGTGTCTGGGAAATGAGATGGACGGTCCATGGCAGATGGGGCACAAGACCGCCTATGAATATGGAAGGACAGCAGCAGAGACCTCCCGTATTATGAAAATGCTGGATCCGGAAATCGAGACAGTTGCCTGTGGCAGCTCCTACCTGGGAATGCCGACTTTTGGTGACTGGGAATATACAGTTCTGGACGAATGCTATGATCTGGTCGATTATATGTCTCTTCACCAGTACTATGGCAATGCAGCAGATGATACGCCGGATTTCCTTGCCAATTCCAAGGGAATGGACGATTTCATTTCCGGCGTGGTCAGCATTTGTGATGCTGTACGTGCGAAGAAGCATGGAAAGAAACGGATCAATCTGTCCTTTGACGAGTGGAATGTCTGGTATCACAGCAACGAAGCGGATGAGAAGCTGGAAAAATGGGGAAAAGCACCGCATCAGTTAGAAGATGTGTATAATTTCGAAGATGCACTTCTGGTGGGAAGTATGCTGATCACATTGCTTCGTCACGCTGACCGTGTGAAAATGGCCTGCCTGGCACAGCTGGTAAATGTTATTGCACCGATTATGACCTCTGATACAGGAGCATGGCGCCAGACTATTTTTTACCCGTATATGTACACCAGCATTTTCGGACGCGGAACTGTGCTGAATACACAGGTTCTGGCACCAGTATATGACAGCAGGAACTACAGTGATGTTTCTTATCTAGACTCTGTGTGTGTATGGAATGAAGAGGAAGACACCCTTACGATTTTTGCCGTGAATAAGAGCCTGGAAGAGGATCTTGAGGTTAGCTGTGACCTGCGCCAGTTCGAGGGATATCAGGTGAAAGAGCACATTATACTTACTAATGAAGATATGAAAGCTGTGAATACAGAAGCGGCACCAGATACGGTAGTTCCGGCGAAATCAGAAGCATCTAAAATTGATGGCGGTAAGCTCGCTACAGTACTTGGAAAGCATAGCTGGAACATGATTCGCCTTGGAAAATAAAATTGGGAGTGTTACCAGAACTTAAAATAAAATGGAGTGTATCCACAAGACTTAAAATAAAACAGGAGTGTACCTACAGGATTATCTCTGCGGGTACACTCCATATGATTTACATTATTTATTTCTGCAGATCTGCCTTGATCTGCGTAGTGGAGATTTCAGGTGTTCGCGGCAGATATACCACGTCGCAATAAGGCTTCAGGAAATCGAATTTCCCTTCCCAGTCATCTCCCATGACAAAAGTATCTACGTGATATTCCTTAATGTCACTGACTTTCTGCTCCCAGTTTTCCTCTGGAATGACCAGATCCACATAACGGATGGCTTCCAGCAGGGATTTCCTCTTTTCATAAGAGAAATAGCATTTTTTATGCTTCTCATTCCAGTTAAATTCATCTGTAGACAAAGCTACGATCAGATAGTCTCCATAAGCCTTGGCTCTGCGGAGCAGATTAATATGTCCGTAATGTAGCAGATCAAAAGTGCCGTAAGTGATTACTCGTTTCATGAATTGCCTGCCTTTCCCGAATTTGTATTTCTATAATGCGAGAGCATGTTTGAAAAATCATTCCTGCAATCTGGACACCTCACTTTGCGGTGTATTTTGCAGAAAGCCTTTTTCAAACAAGCTTTAGAATAATATAGCTTTTGAATTTAATTCTAATCATATCTATGTGGTTATTCTACCACAGGAACCAGGCAAAATAAACGGAAAATTATAAGACAAAGATTTTACACAAGCTTTTCACCCAGGTATAGCAGCAACCATCACCTTTCTCTATTCAAATTTCTCATGCAGATATTCCGACAATTTCGTGTTTTCGCTGTAGTCTACCGGGCAGTCAATGATACAGGGAACGGTCTGTTTAAAGGCATCCTCCAGGATGGGAATCAGATCTTCTGCCTTTTCCACCCGGTATCCTTTGGCATGCATGCTCTCGGCATATTTCACAAAATCCGGGTTGGTGAAATCTACAAAACAATTTTTTCCAAAATGATCCATCTGTTTCCATTTGATCAGTCCATAGCTTGCATCAGAAAAGATCAGGGTTACAATAGGGGCACCTTCCCTAAGGGCTGTTTCGTATTCCTGGCTGTTCATCATGAACCCGCCATCCCCTGATATTGCAAGCACCTTTTTATTTGGATTGACCAGCTTGGCAGCTACAGCCCCGGGAACAGCGATTCCCATGGTCGCGAAACCGTTTGAGATAATGCAGGTATTTGGTTTATAGCAGTTGTATTCACGGGCAATCCACATTTTGTGAGCGCCTACATCGGAAATCACGATGTCGTCTTCTCCCATGAATTTCCGCACATCATATAAGATTTTCTGGGGCTTCATTGGAAATGAGGTATCTTCAGCGTAGCTTTCGTATTCCGCTACCATTTCTTTTTTCAGATCGAGGATTTCAGTAGGTTCCTCCTTGGCGTCACTGCGGTACTGGATCTGCTGCAGGGAATAGGAGATATCGCCGATAACCTGTACCTGGGGTTGATAGAGCATGTTGATATGGGCAGGGCGCTGGTCAATATGGATGATCTTATGCTTATCGTTATCATTCCATTTGCCCGGGGCAAACTCCACAATGTCATATCCCACGGCGATTACCAGATCTGCCATGTCCAGGATTTCATTCTGGTAGTCTTTTTGGGGGATTCCGATGGTCCACATGGAATATTTGTTTTTGTAGGGGATGATACCTTTTGCCATCATTGTATTGACTACTGGTATTTTCAGCTCATCTGCAAAGCTGGTAAGTGCCTCTCCCGCATGATTTCTGACAGCACTGTGTCCCGCAAGGATAACAGGATGCTTGGCCTTATAGATCAGAGCTGCGGCCTGGTCGATGCTGCTGAAAGATGCATATTCCTTGGAGTATATCTGCTTATCAATGGGGATTTCTGCAAGTCCCGGTGTTACTTTCATTTTCGCTACGTTGGTAGGCAAGTCCACGTGACATGCGCCTGGTTTTTCGCTTTCGGCATATTTAAAAGCAATCCGCATGATCTCATTTACGGAATCAGGATTGACAATCTGCTTACTGCGCTTGGTGATGGGCGCGAATAATTCCACCAGATCCAGGTACTGATGGGAAGTCAGATGCATTCTTTCGGTTCCCACCTGGCCGGTGATGGCAATTACCGGTGCACCATCGGAATTGGCGTCTGCTGTTCCTGTGATCAGATTGGCTGCTCCAGGTCCCAGGGTGGAAAAACATACGCCTGCTTTTCCGGTAAGTCTGCCATACATGTCTGCCATAAATGCGGCACCCTGTTCATGACGTACAACGATAACACGGATACTGGATTTTTCCAATGCATTCATCATATCCAGGTTTTCTTCGCCTGGAATGCCGAAAACATATTCCACGCCTTCTTTTTCCAGGCATTTTACTAACACCTCTGCCGCAGTACAGCTTTCCTGTTTTTTCTGAGGCTCCGTTACTTCTTCCCTGATGTGTTTTTCTGCTCTGTCGTTCATTTCTTACCCCTCTTTGTGCTATGAAAAAAGCCGCTTCCATGGCGTATTACCACGAAAACGGCTTTGTTTTCACTCTCTTTTATGTTGATGACCGCATTCTAGCACATCATTTTATTGCTGTAAAGATATTTTTGGTATTTGCGATGTGTTTTTTGTGACCAAAGGTTACAGGAAATCCGGGAAATGCGGCGCGAAATCATGGGAATGCATGATTTCTGTGCATCGCGAAACGGTTACTGTACGCGGAGTGAACAGTAAACTGATTATGGTTCAGGCAACCAACAGGAAACCAATACAGGCAACCAACACGCTGTAATCATGTTGTAAATCGTATGTTTTAATGTTAAGATGGGATAATAACAGAGCAGATGCAGACGCATCTGATGGCTGTCAGTAAAAAGGAAGAGGAAAATGATATGAATGTATTTGACATTCTGGGGCCTGTTATGATCGGTCCATCCAGTTCCCATACAGCGGGAGCGGCGAGGATTGGTCTGGTGACCCGGGCACTTCTTGGGGAAAAACCGGTACAGGCACATATTTTTTTACATGGATCTTTTGCAAAAACCTATAAGGGACATGGCACAGACAAGGCTTTGGTAGCCGGAATCCTTGGCATGAAAACAGACGATGAGCGTATTCGCTTTTCCCTTGATGTTGCCAAAAAAGAGGGGCTGAAGATTCAGATTGAAACAGGAGAGCTGGAGGACGCCCATCCGAATACAGCAGAGATTACTCTTGTGGGGGCAGGCGGGGAGAAAGTATCCCTTCGGGGCAGCAGTATTGGCGGCGGCAATATTCTGATCACCCGTGTGAATGGAATGGAGGTTTCTCTTACCGGGCAGAATCCGGCCTTGATCGTACTTCATAAAGATGCGCCGGGAACCATTGCAGCAGTTACGGAACTGATGGCTGAGTCTGGTGTGAATATCTGTAATTTTCATCTGGCCCGTAAGGAAAAAGGTGGTCTGGCTGTTATGACCATTGAAAGTGACAGCCATTTTGGTCCGGAGTTAAATGAGCGGATCAATTGCCTGGAGAACATTTATTCAAGTACGAGGCTGGCGTTATAGAAAGGAAAAGTTATGGTGGAATTAAACTATCATTCAATAGAGTCCCTGTTAAAGGCGGCGAAGGACAATGACTGCCGCTTATCAGATCTGGTTCTTGCACAGCAGGCAGAGCAGATGGAGCTGCCAGAGCAGGAAATATATGAAAAAATGCAGGAAAACTATCAGGTTATGGCATCCTGTATCCAGCCTGGAAGTGCCCCGGGTCTGAAAAGCACCAGTGGCCTTACGGGAGGGGATGCCTACCGGATGCGCACTGCTGTAGAACAGGGAAGGAATCTTACCGGTCCCCTTCTTGGAGGCGCTCTTTACCGCGCTCTTGCGGTATCCGAGTTAAACGCTTCCATGGGAAGAATCGTGGCAGCTCCTACAGCCGGAAGCTGCGGCATTGTTCCAGCAGCGGTGCTGACCATGCAGGAGCAGTATAAGCTTACAGAAAAGGAATGCGTGATGTCCCTTTTTACAGCTTCGGCGGTGGGAATGGTGATCGCCAATAATGCTTCCCTTGCAGGAGCCCAGGGCGGGTGTCAGGCGGAGTGCGGTTCCGCATCTGCCATGGCGGCTGCGGCAATTGTGGAGCTGGCTGGCGGGACGCCTGACATGATTGCTTCTGCGGTGGCAACTGCGCTGAAAAATATTCTCGGTCTTGTCTGTGACCCGGTTGCCGGTCTGGTGGAGATTCCCTGCATCAAGCGGAATGCCTCTGGCGTCGCAGGTGCATTTGTGGCTGCAGAGCTTGCCCTTGCCGGGATCCGAAGTGCAATTCCGGCTGACGAAGTTATCTGGTCCATGAAGAAAGTGGGAGATGCCATGCCAGCTGCATTGAAAGAAACGGCGGAGGGTGGACTGGCCGCGACACCAACAGGACGAAAGCTGCACCAGCAGGTGTTTGGAATAGACAGTTGAAGCCATTACGGCAGACAGGTGAGGGCTTATGAAGGAAAAAGAAATGGAAATTACCGCAAAGGAAGAACTGGAAATCACGAAAGAACTGGAAATCACCACAATGGAAGAATTAGTAAAACGGATGCTGGAGGTTTCAGCGGATTCTGTGGTATATCAGAAAATAGCTGCCTTTGTAGAAAATCATCATATGGAGCTGATCTTTATGACAGCAGGGGAATTGGCAGGGAAGCTGTCGGTGAGCCAGGCAAGCGTATCCAAGTTTTTTATTGCTCTTGGGTACAAGGGCTACGCTGATTTTCTCCGCTGCCTTCAAAAAATGGTGGGTAAAGAGATAACTGCACCTCAGCGTTATTATTACACATCCAACAGCTCGCATCATACAGATGATGTGATTGAGAAAGAGGTGGAGAATCTTCGGCTTCTCAAGGAAATTGTACAGGAAGATGCTTATACCAGTGTGGTTGAAAAGCTGGCTGCGCAAAAAAACATCATATTGTTATCGGCGCGCATGTCGGCAACCTTACTCCCATATATGAAATATACCATGGACAAGCTGCGTGATGGTGTGGAGATGATTACCCCAGGCCAGGAAAGCTGGGATTACCTTTCACTGAATAAGAAAAAAGAGGATACCCTGATCCTGATCGTGGGCTTTCCAAGATATCCACAGGTATTGGTAGATAAGGCAAGAGAATTAAAAGAAGCCGGTTTTGAACTGGCTGTGATAACGGATAGCCGGTTTTCCCCGTTATGCCGCTTTTCTTCTTTAAATCTGCTGGTGCCAACAACGGTTTCCTCTATTTTTGACCTTTACAGTACGCCCATGGCACTGATGAATTTGCTGATCACAGATGTTTCCAAAAAAATTCCGGATGTGCAGGCACGTCTGGATCAGATTGAGAAACAGGATGTCTTGTGCCATAATTTTTTCGGAAAATAACTTTTTAAAAAATAATTTTTTTGAAAAATAATAAAATTATTCTTGACAAAAAACAGGAATAGCATTATTATTCACCTAAACTTAATAACGCAAAGTGAACGTAAAGTAAATTAACGTGAAGCAAAAGTAAACTGAGAACAAAGGCGCTCTTCATAAGAAGGGCGCCTTTTGCTATCTGAAAGGAGCGGATCATATATGAAGCTGACACAGGAACAGCAGGACATGCTGGATGGAAAATACGGAGAGGGAACAGCTTACGCCATGAAAATCCAGGTGGCCATCGGGGAATCCTTTGATGCACCGAGAATGGTTCCCATTACCAGGGCACATGTGGCACTGAGCAACCAGGATGCAGACCTCTGGTTTGCGGAAAAGCTGCTGGCAGCAGGAGCCCACTGTAGGGTTGCACCAACTGTAAATCCAGGTTTTTGCGTATCCTTTTTTAAAGAACATAACATGGTATCCGAGGAAGATGCGGCCATGATGATGCGGACACACAATGCTTACAAAGGGCTTGGTGCGATCCTTACTTATAACTGTACTCCATATGTAGCAACAAACGTGCCAAACTTCGGCGAGATCTGTGCATTTTCTGAATCCAGTGCCACTCCTTATATCAATTCCGTGTGGGGGGCGCGAAGCAACCGTGAAGGAGCCAACAGTGCCCTGTGCGCAGCAATCACCGGATATGTTCCGGAATATGGCCTGCTTCTGGATGAAAACAGAAAAGGAAATATCCTGGTAGAAGTGAAAGCGGATATGAAATCTGATTTCCAGTATCATCTCCTGGGGTATTGCGGAAAGAAAATTGGCCAGGGAATTCCGGTATTTACCGGCCTTCCAAAACATATCGGGAAAGAGGCACTTACCAACCTGGGTGCACAGCTGAACACCTCAGGAGCCTATGGAATGTATCACATTGAAGGATTTACACCTGAGGCGCAGACACTGGAACAGGCTTTCGGCGGAAAAGAACCAGAACGTGTGGTAACCATTACCAATGAGGATCTGGACGAGATACTGGAAGAGATTTCTAACACCGGAAACCGTAAAATTGATTTCGCAATGTTCGGATGTCCACATTTTACACTGGAACAGTGCATGCACATTGCAGGGAAGCTGGATGGAAAAACCTTGAAGGTTCCAATGTGGATCCTTACTTCCTATCACGTAAAAGAGCTTGCAGACAGAATGGGAATATCTGAAACAATTGAAAAAGCCGGCGGTTACATTGTTCCCGATACCTGTCCGGATCAGCCCTGCTGGCATGGTTTAAGCGGAAAATTCGGTGTTACGGAATCTCCAAAATGTGCATATTATCCGAAACGCCGGGGAATTGAATTTGTGATCCGTGATCTGGATACCTGTATTGAGGCTGCACTTACAGGAACTGTTGTATGAAAATTTGAACAGCTGCAAATAGAAAAAGAAAATTCAGGCTTAAAAATACAGCCGGAAAGGACGATATATGGGACAGAAATTTACATGCCACAAAATTTCAGAAGGAAAAGCAACCGCGGAAGCGATTGTGTCAGAAGATGACATTATGTTTTACCTGATCCGGCCGGAAACCGGAGTTGTCATAGAACCGGCACATGCTTTATATGGAAAATCCATGGCCGGAAAAATCCTGATTTTCCCAAGCGGAAAGGGGAGCTCAGTAGTACAGGCGGATGGATTGTTCCAGTTGAATAAAAACGGGAATATGCCAAAAGCTATGATCATCCAGTATCCGGAAACCGTACTTGTTTCCAGCGCGATCATCATGGACATCCCAATGGTTGATAAAGTGGATCCTGAATTTTATAAAACGGTGAAAGATGGGGACTCAGTATTGGTAAATGCAGATGAAGGCTATGTGGAAATTCTATAAAGGTTAGAAAGCTGTTCGTGCTTGCACAATAAAGCTTTTGATCTTGGAACTCATTCGTGGCATTTTGGAACTGACATCCAAAATAATTCGCATGGAGAAAAAGTTGTAAAGCAGGGAGGTGACCACATGGGATATCAGATCAACGGAGAACGTCTTCTCCAGAATTTGACCCGGATGGCCCAGTTTGGACTTAACGAAAAAGGTGGAATTGATAGAAGCCTCGGTTCCCAGGCTGATTATGATACCCGTGAATGGCTGAAAAGTTACTGGCAGGAGCACCTGGAAGCAGAACCGGAAACAGATCCCATCGCAAATCTCTGGGTCAGACACCAGGGGCTTGAAAACAGGAAACCCCTGGTAATCGGATCCCATCACGATGCCGTGCCAGATGGAGGGAAATACGATGGGGCGATGGGAGTGCTGATCGCCACCGAAGTACTGGAAACAATCGTGGAACAGGGAATTCCATTGAAGCATCCCCTATATGCCATTTCTTTCACAGGAGAGGAACCCAATCCCTATAATTTATCTACACTTGGAAGCAAAGTGATCAGCGGAAGACTCCGGAAGGACGATCTTACCCATATATATAACCGGGAAACAGGGAAAAGCCTGGAAGATACTATCAAATGGCTGGGCGGCAATATTTCAGAGCTGGAGAAGGCAAGAATCCAGCCAGGAGAGCTTGCTGGGTTCCTGGAAGTGCACAATGAGCTTGGCAGACACCTGGAAGCCCAGGGACTTCATCTTAGCGGGGTAAGCACCATTACAGGAATCTACCGGGAAGAAATCCGAATCAGCGGGGAAAATAATCATGCGGGAACCACCATGATGCCTGACCGGAAAGATGCTTTCCTGGCATTGGCTGATTTCGCAACAGGACTTAACGAAATTGTGGCAGCCTATGAAGATCCGGATGTGGTAGGTACGATGGGATATGTGAAGGTAAATCCCAATGAAGCCAACATCATTCCTGGAAGTGCAGTTGGAATCATAGATATCCGTACCTGTGAACGGAAAATCATAACAGAAATTGTAAAACAGCTGGATGCACTGACAAAGAAAATAGAAGACTCCCGAAACGTAAAGCTTCAGCGTTCTGTCCTTCTGGACCAGCCGGCACGTTTTATGGATGAAGACATCCAGCGGATCGTAAAAGAAAATCTGGTGAAGATGAAGGAACCGGAAAATGTAATGGTCAGCATGGCAGGACATGATGCCGCAAATATGCAGCTGGTTACAAAAGCCGGAATGATTTTCACAAGAAGCGTAGGCGGCAAGGGACATTGCAGGGAAGAATTTACAGAAGATGCAGATGTGATAAAAGCAGGCCAGCTTGCTCTTGATACAATCTTAAAAATGGACGAGGAATTGCCATGAAACTAATATTTCCAAAATATCTTTATTATAAGAATAAATTTTACCCGGATTACGGAGTGCTCACAGAAGGGGATTCCATTATAAGCGTGGAACCTAAGAAACAGCTTCTGGAAAAATATCCCCAGGCCAAGCAGCTCCATCTCAGTGAGCAGGTGCTTCTGCCAGGAACGGTTAATGCCCACAATCACTGTTTCCAGAGTCTTCTCCGTGGAATTGCAGCAGACCGGCCGTTCCTGGAATGGAGAGACCGATCCCTGTATTATTATTCTCCGAAAATGAGCAAAGAGGATATTTATAACGGTGCGTTGTTCGCTTTTGGGGAAATGATGAAGCGTGGCGTAACCACAGTGGGGGATTTCTTTTACCTCCATAATTATGGAAGGGAAAGCGACCTTGCGATCATACAGGCTGCAAAGGATCTGGGGATCCGGCTTTCCCTGAACCGAACCATGTATGACTGGGACGGGGCTCCGGCAGGATATGTAGAAACGGTTCCGCAGGCTGTGGAAAATACCTTATATCTGGCAGAGGAATACAAGGACGATCCCATGGTAAATATTCTTCCGGCACCGCACAGTCTTCATGCTGCTACGCCGGAGATGATCCAGAGGGGCCATGAAATTGCCAGAAAACTGAATGTGAAATTTCATATTCATGTGGCAGAAGAGCCTTTCGAAGTGGAACAGGTGAAAAAAGAACATGATGGACTTGGAACTCTGGAATATCTGGACCGGCTGGGCGTTGTGGATGACTCCATGGTTATCATCCACGGTGTATGGCTTTCCCCAGAGGAAATCGCTCTTCTGGGTGAGAAAAAAGGAGGCCTGGTCTATTGTCCTTCCAGTAACATGTTTCTGGCAGATGGAATTACAGATATTCCGGGAATGTTGAAAGCCGGAGTGACCGTTGCACTTGGAAGTGACGGAGGCTGCAGCAACAACCGGATCAGTGTTTTTGAGGAAATGCGGATGGTTTCTCTTCTGCAGAAAGCGAAAACCTGTGATGCTCTTTGTGTCAATTATGAACAGGCGTTCCAGATGGGAACAGAAAATGGCGGCCTGCTTCTGAACTTTAAGATTGGAAAAATTGAAGAGGGTTATAAAGCGGACTTTGTAGGAATCGATCTGGAAGATCTTTCGATGATGCCTCTTAGTGATTCTCTGGAGCAGATGCTTCCTAATATTGTGTACTCCATGGAACCAACTGCGGTACGCACCGTGATCGTAGCCGGAAAGCCCACTGTAAAAGACGGGCAGCTGACGACAGTAAGTGAACGGGAGATTTCCAGAAGAGTGAAAGAAACCATGGAACGGTTAAACCGTTAAATAAAACTGTTAAATGAAAAAAGCCAAACGCAAAGTAGTTGAAAATCCCTCAGGGAACTGGTTCCCCAGAGGTTTTCATAAAAGCAAGTAAATTAATGCGGTGTTCACTGTAGAGCAGCTTTTGCCTGAAGGGAACAACAGCAGCCACATCTAAGAACGAGGAGGAAAAACTATGAAGAAAAGAATCGTAGCAACACTGTTAACTACAGTTATGGCAGTAATGGGGATTGCCGGAAGCAGCGTCTGTGTATTTGCAGAAACAGAAAGCACTGAAGAAACAGAAACTACCGATGAAGCAGAAGATGCCGGGGAGACCACCGGTGATGCAATGTATGATGGCAAGGTCCTTCTCGGACAGGCATCCTGGATCGGTTATGCGCCTCTTTATCTGGCAGATAAAAAAGGATTTTTCGATGATCATGGCGCTGATGTGGATGTACAGTTTTTTGAATCAAAAACAGATTCCAAATCTGCTCTGGCAGCAGGAAGAATTCAGGGAATGTCTACAACGGTAGATACCCATGTTATGAGTGCTGCATCCGGCATGGACATTTCTATTGTTCTGGCACTGGACACCTCTGATGGCGGCGATGGATTAAGTGCCCTGAAAGATATCCCGGATATCAAATCCCTGAAGGGTCATACAGTAGCCCTTGATACTTCCGGTGGAGCTTCTTATTTCTGGTTCCAGTATCTGTTACAGCAGGAAGGAATGACCTTAGATGATGTGCAGGCTGTGAATATGAGCTCCGGAGATGCAGGAGCAGCCTTTGTGGCCGGTGAAGTGGATGCGGCGGTAACCTGGGAGCCATGGCTTTCCAAGGCAAAAGAAACAGATAATGGGTCCGTTCTCATTGATAGCAGCGAAACTCCTGGTATTATCGTAGATGCCCTTGCAATGGATAAGGATTTCGCAGCCCAGTATCCGGGAACTGTAAAAGCAATTGTAGAAGGCTGGTATGACGCTCTTGCCTACATGGAATCTGATCCGGATGATGCATACAAGATCATGATGGAGTACACAGGTGATGAGACTCCGGAAGACCTTCAGGCGTCTATGGCAGAGGTTAAATTCTATGACAAAGACGGAAATGCTGATTACTATGATGGTGACATTCAGGATGTTGCAAAAATGGCAGCAGATCTGTGGCTGGATATGGGACTGATTGATGCAGAACCAGATCTGGATTCCTTGATCGATGGATCTTTTATCGGTGGAACTGAAGAATAAAAATAAGAACGGTTCCTTTCTCCATTCATAGAGAGAGGAACCGTAAATGAGGTGCCTATGAAACGTACAATTTTAACTCATATTTCAGAAGTGGTTACTCCACAAGGGAGCAAGGCGCTTCATGGAAAAGATATGGGAAAGGTAAAACGCCTGAAGAATGCTGCGATTGTAATAGAAGATGGAAAAATTCTTGCTGTTGGTCCAAATGAGGAAACAGTGGAAAAATATCATATAACAAATATAATTCTGAAGGACATGACAGGAAAATGCATTCTTCCAGGCTTTGTAGATTCCCATACCCATTTTATTTTCGGAGGATACCGGCCTGATGAGTTTATGATGCGGCTTAATGGCGCCTCTTATCTGGAAATCCATAAAGCCGGCGGCGGAATCTGGAACACGGTGCAGGCTACCAGAAGCATGAGCCTGGATGAAATGGTGCAGACCGGAAAAGAACGTCTATCAGATATGCTTTCCATGGGCGTTACAACAGTGGAGGGAAAAAGCGGATACGGTCTTGACAGAGAGTGCGAGCTACGCCAGCTGGAAGCACTGGAAATCCTGAAAAAGGAACAGCCGGTTTCCCTGGTAAATACATTTCTTGGCGCACATTCTATTCCGGAAGAGTATAAAGGCAGGTCAGATGAGTATATTGATTTTCTGATCCGCGAAATGCTTCCGGTAGTAAAAGAAAAGAATCTGGCAGAGTATGTGGATATTTTCTGTGAAAACAGTGTGTTTGACTGTGAGCAGTCCAGACGGTATCTTCTGGCAGCAAAAGAAATGGGATTCGGCGTGAAAATACATGCGGATGAAATTGAAGCATTAGGCGGAAGCGGCGTAGCGGCCGAGGTCGGGGCTGTTTCTGCAGATCATCTGCTGATGATACGAAAAGCAGACTGTGAGAAACTTGCAGCTTCGGATACGGTTGCCACATTGCTTCCGGCTACAGCTTTTTGTCTCCATAAGCCTTATGCTCCGGCCAGGGAGATGATCGACAGCGGATGTGCGGTGGCACTGGCAAGTGACTATAATCCAGGAAGCTGTTTTACCAACAGTATCCCTCTTTTATTTGCCCTTGCAGTGATCCATATGAAAATGAGTCTGGAAGAAGCTTTGTGTGCACTTACCCTGAATGGGGCAGCTGCTGTTGGAAAAGCAGATCAGATCGGCAGTATTGAACCTGGCAAGGCAGCAGATCTGGTGGTGCTTGAGAAACCGCAGTATGAGTTTCTTGTGTATCACACAGCGAAAAACATTGTCGGGGAAGTCTATAAAGATGGAAATATGGTGTACAGCAAAAGGTAAAGAAGGGGTGATAAGCTTATGAAAAAACTGAAACGGAAAATTTCTGATGCGTTTATACCTAAGGGGTCCATATCAAAAGCAGCATATATTATTCTGGCGGTACTGTCTTTTGCACTGATATTTGCAATCTGGATGTACGCAGCATATGTAAAAGGGGTGGATAGTATGTTCCTTCCATCACCGGAAAAAACTCTGGAATCTGCGAAGAATATGTTCGCTGTCGGCGGTTATCTTACAGACATCCGGATGTCTGTACAGCGTGTTCTTATCGGATTTCTGATCTCGGCAGTTGTGGGAATTCCATTGGGCCTTCTGATTGGAACTTATGCTCCTGTGGCGGCATTTTTTGAGCCCTTCTTTTCTTTCTTCCGTTATCTGCCGGCATCTGCATTTATCCAGCTGTTCATTCTCTGGATCGGTATCGGTGAAAGTGCAAAGATTGCCATTATCATAGTAGGAAGTGTAGCGCAGATTATTCTGATGGTTGCTACCAATGTGCGTAATGTAAGTGTTTCCCTGATCGAAGTTTCCTATACTCTTGGTGTTTCCAAGTTTGGTGTATTCTGGAAAATCATTCTTCCAAAGAGCATGCCGGATATTGTAGATACCTTGCGAATCGTTCTTGGATGGGCATGGACTTATATTATTGTAGCAGAGATGATCGGTGCTTCCGAGGGTGTTGGCTTTATGATCACCCAGGCAGGACGCCAGTTTATGATCTCCAAGATCTTTGTGGGAATCATTACCATTGGAATTATCGGTCTGGCACTTGATATGCTCTGCATGTTTTTACGAAAAGTATTGTTCCCTTGGAATGAGAAATAAAACGGGAAAGAAAAGGAAAAATCCGGAATCAGAAAAAAGGAGGCGCTGGTTATGGAATATTATGAACAGCCTAACGGAAATGTTGTGAAGCTGCACAACGGTCTTGATATTATCGGTGTGACAAAAGCGTTTGATACGAAAAAAGGAAGGGTACAGGCACTGGAAGAAATCAATCTTCATATCCGCAGTAAGGAATTCGTTTCCCTTCTTGGCACCAGCGGCTGTGGAAAATCTACATTACTCCGCATGATCGGAGGTCTGGATCATCCCAGCACAGGCAAGATCATGTTCAAGAAAGAGGAAATCACAGGACCTGGCGCCCATATTGGAATGGTATTCCAGGCTTATACCCTTTTTCCATGGCTGACTGTGGAAGAAAATATTGCCTTTGGCCTGAAACAGAGAAAGACCAAAACAAATGCGGAAATCAAAGAAATTGTAGACTCTTATATTGATCTGGTAGGCCTTCGGAAGTTTGAAAAGCTGTATCCATAGTCTCTTTCAGGAGGTCTGAAACAGAGGGTTGCCATTGACCGTGCCCTTGCCAATGACCCGGATGTACTGCTTCTGGATGAGCCTTTTGGAGCTCTTGATATGCAGACAAGGACAGTTATGCAGGAGCTGCTTCTGGATGTATGGCAGAAATCCCCGAAAACTATCGTGATGGTAACTCATGATATTGAGGAAGCTGTTTTCCTGGCAGACCGGGTTGTGGTCATGAGCTCAAGACCGGGATCTGTAAAAGAAATTATTGATATCGACCTGGAACGTCCAAGGGATTACCGGGTAAAAAATACAGAGAAATTCATGGAATATAAGGTGCGCTGCTCCGATATCATCCGCGAGGAAAGTATGAAGCTGATCTCAGCAGTGAATGAGTGAATAAGCAGCATAGCGAGCAGAAGAAAGAACTGCGTTTTAGCTGGCTGTATTATTTGAAAAATATAGTGATGGAATACAGCAGTCGAAAAAGAATGCAGTGTTGACGGAATGCAGCTGTCGAAATAGAAAGGCAGGTGGCCAGGATGCCGGAAATCATCCGGAAACAGAACCAGAAAACAAGTCAGTGGTCCGGCGGAACCACAACAGAATTGTTTTTATACCCGCCAGATGGCAGTTATGCCGATCGGAATTTCCAGTTCCGGCTAAGCAGTGCCGATTGCGAGGATGCAGAATCGGTTTTTACCAGTCTTCCCGGAGTAAGGAGAATCCT
The DNA here is from genome assembly GCA_029101305.1 of Clostridia bacterium. Classification (GTDB taxonomy): domain Bacteria; phylum Bacillota; class Clostridia; order Lachnospirales; family Lachnospiraceae; genus Blautia_A. The sequence continues at coordinate 17,135 of JAQXQS010000122.1, forward strand.
TATGGTTCTGGATGGAAAAATCACTCTTTGTCATGATGGAAAAAGAAAAGTTACCCTGGAGCCTGGTGATCAGGACCATTTCACCGGGGATGAAACCACCAGAAGCACAGGTGGCTGTGTGGATTTCAATCTGATGATGAAGGGAAATACAGAGGGAAATCTGCTTTACAGGAAACTACAGCCAGGGAAAAAAGTCCAGCTGGAGGATTTTTCTGTGAAGAGAAAGCCGGATCTGCCAGATGGATGTTACTTCGCAGTCTATGTGGTAAAAGGAAAAATGACTCTGTCAAAGAGTCATAAAGTGGACAAGACGATTGTAAAGGCGAATGATTTCTGTATGTTCCGCGAGGGTGAAAACCTTGGAAATTGGGAAATGAAAAGTGAAGAAGACAGTGAAGTTGTGCTTGCGCAGATTATATGTAAAGGATAAGTAATACACAGTGCTATAAATAGTACTTGTGAAAACGCAAATAGGCCTTTACAGAAATGCAAAAAGGTCTTTACAAGTCCCGAAACAGGCTGAGGACAGAAAAGAGGTGTTTACATGCCAGTTTTACTCCCAGAAGATTATGAATATAAACTACCCAGAATGTACACCATACACCAGCATTTTCCGGATGCACATCTGGATGAACCCGAAACCGTGTTAAAAGAGTCCCTTTCCCGCGAAGAAATCCGCGTCCTGGTAAAATCAGGGATGAAAGTGGCTGTGGCTGTGGGAAGCCGTGGGATTACCGGAATTTCCCAAATTGTGAAAATAACCATAGATTATCTGAAAGAACTGGGCGCCAGCCCTTTTATTGTTTCTGCTATGGGAAGTCACGGAGGTGGAACAAAGGAGGGACAAAGAGAGGTGCTTGCCAGCTATGGCATTACGGAAGAGAACATGGGTGTGCCTGTGGTGACGGATACGGATACGGTAGATCTTGGTGCAAGGAAAAACGGGCAGCATGTATGGTTTGACCGTGCTGCTTATCAGGCAGACCTGATCGTTCCCATTAACCGGATCAAGCTGCATACGGATTTTGTAGGCGAACTGCAAAGCGGACTTTGTAAAATGCTGGTGATTGGCCTGGGAAACCAGAAAGGGTGCTCCGCTGCACATGAAACGGATTTTGAAGAATTTTCCGATATGCTGGAAGAAAGCGCAGCGCTTATTATTAAGAAAGCACCTGTTGGCTTCGGAGTGGCGATCATGGAAAATGCTTTCGATGAGACCTGTCTTCTGGAAGCGGTTCCAGCCGGGCAGATGATCGCCAGGGAAAAAGAGCTGGTGAAGCTGTGCGTGGAAAAAATGCCTTATATACAGGTGAAAAAAGCAGATATTATAATCGTGGAAGAGATTGGGAAAGATATTTCAGGCGCGGGCTTTGACCCAAATATCCTGGGGAGGAGTACAGTGCGGAGCAAATATCTGCTTCCTATACCAGAGTTTCAGAAGCTGGTACTACTGGATGTAACAGAAGCTTCCCACGGGAATGCCATTGGGGTAGGCTTGTTTGATGTGATCACGGAAAAGGTTTTTTCAAAAATGGACAGGGAAGCAACGTATGCCAATGCAATTGCCTGTAAGTGTATTCTGGATGCAAGAATTCCTATGATCGCAAAAGATGAGGACGAAGCTGTCCGGATCGCAGTAAAATCCTGCCGTAGTCTGGATATGGAAAATCTGCGTATCATCCGGATCAAAAATACACTGAATCTGGAGAAAATACAGGTATCAGAAGCAATTTATCGGGAGGAGAAATCATTACAGATACAATTTTACAAATGGTAAAAGAAAATATATTTGGTGTCTGGTTCCTGGCAGGTGCCGTGCTTGTTTTCTGGATGCAGGCTGGATTTGCCATGGTTGAGACTGGATTTACAAGAGCGAAAAATGCAGGAAATATCCTGATGAAAAATCTGATGGATTTCTGCATTGGAACTATCTTGTTTATTTTTATTGGATATTCACTGCTTTCCGGCACGGATCTTGCAGGATTCCTTGGAAAACCACAGCTGGCTATTTTTACTTCTTATTCCAGTTTTAACTGGTCGGATTTTGTATTTAATCTGGTTTTTTGTGCTACAACTGCCACGATCGTGTCGGGGGCTATGGCAGAAAGAACCAGATTTTTGTCTTACTGCATTTATTCCGCTGTAATTTCCGGGCTGATCTACCCCATAGAAGCCCATTGGATCTGGGGCGGAGGCTGGCTGGCACAGCAGGGCTTCCATGATTTCGCAGGCTCCTGCGCCATCCATATGGTTGGCGGGATCTGCGCTTTTATCGGTGCGGCTATGCTGGGCCCCCGTATTGGAAAATATCCGAAAAACAAGTGGGGAAAAATTGTGCGTGTCAATGCATTTCCAGGACACAATCTTCCAATTGGATGTCTGGGGGTGTTTATTCTGTGGATGGGCTGGTATGGCTTCAACGGTGCGGCAGCAGGAAGTGTGGAGCAGCTGGGGTCTATTTTCCTTACCACTACAGTGGCACCAGCGGTGGCAACGGTAGTGTGTATGCTCTTTACCTGGGTACGCTATGGGAAACCGGATGTTACCATGTGTCTGAACGGGGCATTGGCAGGTCTTGTGGGTATTACAGCCCCCTGCGATTCGGTTGACTGTCTTGGGGCACTGGTGATCGGGGCAGTTTCCGGTCTTCTGGTAGTCTGGGGAGTGTGGTTCCTGGATCATAAGCTGCGTGTGGACGATCCGGTTGGAGCGGTAGCCGTACATATGTTAAATGGTGCCTGGGGAACACTGGCAGTTGGATTGTTTGCCACAGATCAGGTCCCTGGCTATTCCATTGCCGATTCTGCTGGAAACGTGATGACCGGGCTGTTTTATGGCGGGGGACTAAAGCTGTTTGGAATCCAGTTCCTTGGATTTATCAGCGTTGCAGCGTACACAGCTGTGGCGATTTTCATAACCTTCTTTCTTATAAAAAAGACCGTTGGCTTGCGTGTTACAGCAAAAGAAGAAATAGTGGGTCTTGACCAGGCAGAACATGGTCTGGCAACAGCCTATGCTGGTTTTTCAGTTATGGATATTGACAATACCATGGAAATGTCAATCAATGAACATACAGTTCTAAGCGTGGAGGATAAAGCAGACCACAGGAATATAATGGGAAAAACTGCAGAGGGTCGGGAAAACAGACCGGCGGCTTCAGGAGAGGAAGACCAGGAAATCAAAGCTGCGGCAATTCCGGCTGTGCAGGTTTCCGGTGGAAAAGGTACCGGAATCCATGAAGTGATCATCATTGCCCGACTGGTGAAATTCGAAGAATTGAAAAAGGCCCTGAACGATCTGGGTGTCACCGGAATGACCGTTACCCAGGTAATGGGCTGTGGAATCCAGAAGGGCGCCAATGCGTATTACAGAGGTGTGGAAATGGATGCCTCTCTTCTTCCGAAAGTGAAAGTAGATGTAGTGGTAGGTGCGATTCCGGTAGACAAGGTGATACAGGTAGTAAGGGATACTTTATATACCGGAAACATTGGTGATGGAAAGATTTTTGTATATGAAGTGGAAAAAGTGGTAAAAGTAAGAACAGGTGAGGTGAATATGGCAGCTCTGCAGGATGTAGAGTAAAGAAATAATAAGGAAAAGATAAGGGAAATATTTCAAAATATTAAAAAGTTGTTTCCAAAAAAGCAAAAGTATGTTATCCTTTATTCATAAAATTGACGCAACTGTTAAGAGCCAGACGGATTTCTAATCCTTGGCTCTGAACGGTTACAAATCGGCATGTCTGCCGTTTGGGATGTGTCTGTTGTAAAGGTGACGAAGATGAGCAAGAAGACGAAGGAACAGGAAATTCCATATTCCTATCTTGTGGATAACATAAAGATACTTTTGATTTTCCTGGTTGTTTTTAACCATATTATTGCATTTCAGCTGGTTAAGGTGGATCAGGTGGTGCGTTTTATCTGGTATGGGATCACCATATTTCATATGCCGGCATTTATCTTTATTTCCGGTTATCTGTCCAAGAAGCCACAGGATGTGTTAAAAAATGTTAAGAATTTATTGATCCCGTATATTCTGGGATATACACTTACCTGGGCATCCCAGATCTGGCTTGGAAATAATATGGATTACGAACTGTTGCGCCCGTCAGGGACGGTTATGTGGTATGTGCTTGCGCTGTTTGCATACCGTCTGACCATTGAAGCGTTTGGAAAGATCCGGTTCATAGTGCCCCTTAGCATTATTTTTGCATTGTGGGCAGGAACCAGGATGGAGTTCAGCACATTTTTATCAGCCTCCAGAATCGTGGTATTTTTTCCGTTTTTTGTGGCAGGCTATCTGTGGAAGAGCGAATATACAAAGGTGATCCGTAAATTTAAAGGTAAGATCGTAGTAGCCCTGTTCGTGGTCATACTACTGTTTGTGGCCACCAATTATATGATCGGTAATAACATCCCGGTAGATCTTTTCCGTGGCAATCATTCGTATCTGGCCAGCGGGATGGATAACGTCCAGGGAATGGTAGTCAGGGCAATGATGTATTTGATTTCCTTTACCATTATTTTTGCATTGCTTATGCTGATGCCAGACCGGCGTCACGCGTTCATTTTCCTGGGTAGGAATACGATGGGAGTTTATTTTTTCCATTATCCCATCATGATCCTGATGAATGGACTTCTGATCCTGAATATTCCACAGCTGCTGAATGTATGGGCGCTGTTCGGGGTGTCGGTGCTGTTTGTGCTGATACTTGGAAGCCTTCCGGTAGACTGGATCTACACGAACATTCTTGGGTTTATCACATTTATTCTTTTCAAGAGAGAGAAGAAGGTGGAGGATGAAGGCCTGGAAGACGAATACGATGACGAGGAAGAAGACAGATTTGCAGTATTAACCCAGCGACGGATGGCAATCGATGAGCTTGCCGCCATGCTGGATACGGAAGAGAAGGAAACGCATGAAGAAGGACAGTCCTAAGGGATTGTCTTTCTTTGGTTAAAAAGTGGAATTGTATAAAAGCGGCACTGCATAGATCGTGGAAGTGCAGGAATGCTTTTTAACAGTTTTTTTTAACAGTTATTCTTTCATAATGACTTAATAGGTAAAATGTGTTATACTAAAACTATTTAAGACTGCCATTTAAGAAGAAGTATCTTGGGAGTTTTTGATGGGGCGTATTTAACTGCTGCAACAGGAAACTACAGTATTTTACAGGGGACAACAACATGAAAAAAGTAATCACTTACGGGACATTTGACCTGTTCCATGAGGGGCATTATAATATCTTGAAGCGCGCGAAAGCACTGGGCGATTATCTGATCGTAGGTGTGACCAGTGAGAGCTACGACATTGAGCGTGGCAAACTGAATGTACGGGACAGCCTTTTGAAGAGGATTGAGAATGTGCGCCGTACCGGTTTTGCAGATGAGATCATTATTGAGGAATACCAGGGCCAGAAGCTTAGTGATATTATCAAGTACAAGGTGGATCTTCTTGTACTGGGTTCGGACTGGCGAGGTAAATTTGACTATCTGAAGAATTACTGTGATGTGGTGTATCTGGAGCGAACCAAGAATATTTCCAGTACCAAGCTGCGCGGTGAGGGTACGACCTATACGGTAGGCGTGGTTACAGATGACGACGAGGATAATGGAATTGTCTGGGAGACGAAATACGTCAGCGGTCTTCATGTGGAATGCGTTTTTTCCGAAAATGAAGATTCGGCCCGGTCATTTTGCGACAAGTATGAGCTGGACTCCTATTATTGTGTGGGAGCGGATACCAGCGAATGGGAACAAGGCTTTGACTGCTTTTTGTCCCAGGTAGATATGGTTTATATTAAGACGTCCCAGGAGAAGCGGGAGAAATACATCCGCCGGTCACTGGAGCGCGGTAAATATGTGATCAGTGATGCGCCTATGACGGATAATAAAGACAAGCTGAAGGAGCTGTTTGCGCTGGCAGCTGCACATCATGTACTTCTTGTGGAGAAGATCAATCTGGTGTATCTGCGGGCCTTTAACCAGCTGGTATGGCAGACACACAGTGCACTTGTAGGGGATATCGTCAGTGTGAAATGTTCCATTTCCCAGGATCACTTCGAGGGTGGGCGGAGCTTTTCCGAGACTGCAGTTCTGCCCTTATGTGCCATTATTAAGATCCTTGGCAGGAATTACCAGGAAGTTAAATCAAATGTAGTGAAGGATCGGTCCGGGAACTGCATTTACGATATGATCACCATGAAATACCAGGATGCCCTTGCCACGGTTGAAATCGGAACCACGGTGGATGTGGAGGATGAATTTGTGGTGATCGGTACGAAGGGACGTGTGACTATCCCGGGAGACTGGTGGAATACCGGATATTTTGAGGCGAAGATTGACGATAGTAAAGGTCTGAAGCGTTTCTGCTTTAACTTTGAAGGTAACGGATTACGTTATCTTTTGCAGGAGCTGCTAATTATGATCAGTGACGACAGAACGGAATGTACCAGACTTTTCAATGAGGAATCAGAGACCCTGGCAGACATTCTGGAAATCATAAACCAGAGAGGATAACCAATGACAGAGAAACAGGAACATCTGCTGCAGCTTTTTCGTGAGCTGGATGAGATCTGTAAAGAGAATAATCTGAGATATGTAATGGCTGGAGGCACAGCCATTGGAGTTGTGAGAAATGAGGGATTTATTCCCTGGGATGATGATGTGGATATCTATATGCCAAGGGATGACTGGAATAAGCTGGTGGAGATCTCAGATTCTGTACTTCCGGAGCACCGCGCCCTTCAGTGTGTGGATGTGGACAGGAACTATACCAATACATTTCCGCGGTATGTTGCCACAGACAGCTGTGCGCTGCATAAGCATCAGATCATAGGAAGGGACAGTGCAGGAGAGATTATCGATGTGCTGACTCTGGATCCGATTCCGGCAGATGATAGGGAATACGAGAAATACCGTACCCATATGATGATCTATTCCGAGCTGGTAAATATGGTGGTGGTATATGGTGCACGCTGGGAAATTCCGGTGACAACTTATCTTCGCTGGCTGTTTTCCTATACATTTCTCGGGAAAGACCGTACTCTGAAGAAGCTGGAGAAGATCATGTTCTCCTACGAGGAAGCTGACTGTCCACGTTATGCCATGCGCTGGGGCGGCTGTCCGTTCCTTTTTGACAAGGATATGATGTTCCCTGTGAAATATATGAATTTTGAGGATACCAAGGTAATGGTGCCCAACCGGATGAGTGATTATCTGATCTGGCATTATGGAGATGAGTGGTCCTACATTCCGCCTCACGGGGAAAGAGAATCCCATGATGCGGTTACAGTGGAGGGAATTACTTATAAAGAGCTCCGGGATGATTATCTGCCTGGTATCCGGAAGGGCAAGCTGCGCAGGGATTCCGTATGGCGCAAGATTTATTCACTTGCAGGAGCCAAGCGTAATCACCGTATGCAGAAGAAGCGTAATCTTCTGCTTGCCAAGAGTACTGTGATGGATCTGGAAGCCCGTATTTCGGAGCATTCCAAAGGAATCAAGGGGCTTCTGGAAGAACGTGATTTTAAAGAATTAAACGAAATTTTTACCAGATATTACCAGATACAGCTAAGTGCACCGTTTATCGGCAGGGAGGATTTCGGCGGTATCTACGCCTTTTATCATCCTACATTGCTGGAAATCAGTGATGAGACTTTTTATGCGGCAATGCTGACCCTGGTTTATACAGAAAGAATCGGCAAGGCATGGCGCATGCTGGTGGTGAAGGAACAGACAGGAACTTTGCCGTCCGATATGGCCCAGCTGAAATCAGACATTGAGCTTTTCAGAAGGGCAGTCTGTGATTATGAGTTTAAGCGTTATCAGGAGGCAGAGGACACTCTGGCGCCGTTGATGGAGCGTTATCCGGAAGTGCCGGGATTTGTGAAATTTAAGAGCCGTTTTCTCATGGAGCGTGCCCGCAATGGAATTGATGTGGTGGAAGCAGAAATTTATATGGATGAGGCACTTCGTGTTTTCCCGGAGGATGGCTATTTCCTGAAATACAAAGGGGAACTTTTATGGATGAAAGGCAGATGCGCAGATGCGTTGGAGCTTTTTGCCCAGGCCCGTGAGAAGACGAATAATGGTATTACCCAGCTTGAGCTGGATAAGTTCCTGAATCCTTACGGAAAAGAGACTGTGAAAACCTGCCAGATGCTTCTGGACTATGGACAGAAAGATGGAGCCATGAAGCTGATGGAACTCTGGCACCGGCTTCTGCCTGAAAATCTGCCAGTACGGGAATACTATTATCTGTGCCGTGCCAACATGGCGAAGACACGGCAGGAGATGGAAGAACTTATTGAAGAAATCCTGAAACGGATCGATACAGAGAATGCAGAAAGTCCTGCCCAGAACAATGATACGCAGATTTATAAGAAGGCGCTGACAAGAGCGTGGGAGCGTCTGGGATACCCGGGAGAACTGGCACAGGTGCGTACAGACCTGGTTTATGCAACTGAGATGGATGATCTGGAATGGCTTGCGGAGCGGGCGAAGGATTGTCAGATCCGCAAAGAAAAAAGGGCGCAGGTATACAAGGTAATCGGGGATGTGAAGAAAAAACAGGGACAGACAGAGGAAGCTTTCCGGAATTACAGGGAAGCTGTCCGTCATATGGGAAATGGCTTTGTCCGCACAGAGCTTGCGAGAATCTTTCTTACAGACCTTTATGAGGGGAGCAGACGGGCGGCTGTTTATGCAAAATCCGGGGATGCGTCTGATTTCCTGGACCAGTGGCTTGGACGATATGGAAGTACAGAGGAATTGCAGCAGTTTGTAGGGGATTTGATATGAACAGAGAAATTAACGAAGTTGTAAAGCTTCTGACCGAAATAGACAAAATATGTAAAAGAGAAGGAATCCCTTATTACCTGGGACCGCAGCTTACTTTGTGCTGTGTTACCGGACAGGAGATCACCAGTCCTCATGCCGGAGTGGTTTATATGCGTGTTGCGGATATGGAGCGGTTCCGCCTGGCTGTGGAAAGAGAGCCCGTAGACGGAAGAATTGTGGAATCCATGAATAATAATAAGAGATTTTATGGATTTTTCCTTCGTTATACAGATCTTGACACCTTGTGTTTCCGGCTGAATGAGGGAAGGAATTACAAATATCCGGGTATGGGTGTGGATATCCTTCCTTTGCGTGGAAAACAGCATTTCCGCCTGGCCCATCTGTGGACAAGAGCCCAGGAAGTGGGTTGGAACGAGCTGGCGGATTATTATGGTGACCGGTGGGGCAAGAAGAAAGCCGTGTGCCGTCTGGCAATGCGGCTGCGTCTGATCACAGGCCGTGGCCGTCTGGCGAAAGGCTTATACCGTATGCTTTGCAGACGGATGGATGTGGAGGACACCCAGGAATATGTAGTCCGTTTGAAGAAAAAGGCGGTTTATTTTCCAAGGGAGACCTTTGATGAAACCGGAACTGTGGAGATTGAAGGGAAGAAATTCCCGGTTCCAGCAGACACGGACATGTATTTAAGGAAATATTACGGGGCAGACTATCAGCAGAAGATCCTGCCTGTTTATACGCCGAAGATGTCGGAGATGGTAAGCGCCCGCATCCGTTATGAAGATTATTTCCAGGAAGTGGGAAGCCAGAAAGGTTTTATTAAGAAGCGTATCCGTGTAAGAAGGAAATCCGGCCGAGCAAACAGAAAAAAGAAGTATCTGAACTGGAGCTGGAATTATGTAAAATTCTGCGCTTACAAGATTGAGCTTGAGAAATATTATCTGGACAATAAGGATTATATTATAAATCTGTATAAGAATAAGGATTATCCGGCTTTGGAAAAGATTTTCAAGGCTTATGCCAAGGCTACGGTGAAGAGCCTTAAAAATGATGAGATTTTTATCCCAGATGAAGAAATCCTGCATATTTATCTGGATGTGCTGGAAAAAGCCGGACGCACCAAGCTGAAAAAGAAGATTGAGAAGTTCTGGAAGTAGAAAGGCCGATTATATATGAAAGTAACTGATTACATTGTTGAGTTTTTACAGAGAAAGGGAATCCATGATTTCTTTGGCTACCAGGGAACCATGATCGCCCATCTGGTTGATTCCATAGAGAAAAATCCCCATACCAGAAGCCATTCCAGCTATCATGAGCAGGGAGCGGCTTTTGCAGCCTGCGGCTATGCCCAGGCCGGTGAACGGTGCGCCTGTGCCTATGCTACAAGCGGTCCGGGAGCTGCCAATCTGATCTCGGGAATCGCGGATGCATATTTTGATTCGCTGCCGGTGGTTTTTCTTACCGGCCAGCTGAATACCTACGAATATTCCGGAATTCCGGGATTGAGACAGCAGGGCTTCCAGGAGATTGATATTGTAGCCATGGCGAAGCCTGTGACCAAATATGCGGTGCAGATCCGGGAAGAGGAAGATATTGTAAAAGAGCTGAATAAAGCCTATCATATTGCGAATTCCGGCCGGAAGGGCCCGGTGCTTATCGACCTTCCTATGAATATCCAGCGGGGAGATGTGAAGAACCCGGTATATGACATGAAACCAGAAGAGATGGGGCTTGTAAGTGAGAAACATCCGGTAGGTGTTGCAGAGGCCGCATCCCAGGCTGCGGGAGCAATTCGCGAGGCGCTTGCTCATTCCAGCCGTCCGGTGATCATGCTGGGTCATGGCGTCAGCGACAAAGCGGTACGTGAGAGCCTGTTTACTCTTGCCCGCCAGTGGAAGATTCCGATGATCACAAGCGTCCTGGAAATGTCTGCGCTTCCCTGGGATGATCCGCTGAACTTTGGTTGTATCGGAGGCGCATATGGACACCGTTATGCCAATATGATCGCTAATGCAAAAAGTGACCTTCTAATCTGCCTTGGTATTTCCCTTTGCACCCGTCAGATCGGTACGAAAGTCCATGAATTTGCGAAAAATGCGAAAATTATCCGGGTAGATATTGATAACTATAATTTGCAGCGAAACATACACGAAAACGGTACGGATGAACGGAATTTCTGTACAGACGCCGCCCTGGTAATCCGGAAACTTGCAGAGGATGCGCAGCTTATACAAAATGCGAAGAACGTACAGACGGAGCAGACGATAGAGACATCACAGGATGCTGTGCGGGAGTATGATTTTAGCAGCTGGCTGGATATATGTACGGATATACGGACCTCTTTACGGGAAGTGGACGATGCCACCCCAGAGCGCTATCCGAACCGTATGATCGCCGCTTTAAGTGATGCCCTTGCAGACACATCTGCAGTGGCAGTAGATGTAGGCCAGCATATGGTATGGAGTTATCAGTCATTCCACAACCAGAAAGACCAGAAGCTTCTTTTCTCTGGTGGGCATGGCGCTATGGGATATGCACTTCCGGCCGCGATTGGAGCTTACTATGCGACTGGCAAACCGGTTGCCTGTATTTGCGGGGACGGAGCTTTCCAGATGAATATCCAGGAGCTGGAATGGGTAAAAAGAGAGAATCTTCCTATTACAATGATGGTAATGAACAATCATGCCCTTGGAATGATTCGCCATCTCCAGAGAGATTACTTCGAACAGGTTTATGCAGATACCTCAGAGGGAAGCGGATTTTCATCCTGTGATTTCGCAGAGGTTGCCAGGGCCTATGGAATCAGCAGTATCTGTATGGAAGCCGATCAGGTGAAGGAGAAAGCGCCGGGCTTTTTGCAGGAGACCAGTGTACCGAAGCTGCTTGAGATCCGTATGGAGCCGGGGACTTTCGCGTATCCCAAGACCTGTCTTGGTGAGCCGATCCATAACCAGCAGCCATATATTCCGAAGGATGTTTACGAAAGACTGATGAGTTTGTAGAGAATCCACGCGACGGAATTCAGAGGATTTTCAATAGAGTATATTGCAGGAACCAGGGGACTTTTCAATTACCATATTGGGGAAGTTTCCTGGTTTCTGCTGTAGTTTATCGAAGCCGGACGCAGTTGGACAATTGTTATTACCGCGGGCCGGTGCAACGCTACGGTGAACTAGCTGCTAACTTCGACTAAGACGCTCGGGAGAGCCCTCGCGCCAAGTCTACGTAAGCATCGGATTTCACCTTCGCTAAGAGCGCACCTGAAATGGCCCGCTAGGCAATAACAGTTGTCCAACTGCTGTGAACTGGCTGGAACTAATTGTTTTCAGTTGTGGGTAACTGGTAACTGAAAGTTCCCCCACTACAATCAATAGCTGTGAGATACTTGTGTTCTAGCCGATAAACTCCTGTTTGGTTAGTTGCAGTTGTCAATAACCAGCGGTTTGGCAATGTATATTCACGTAGCCGTGCATTTCAGGAGCGGTTTTAGTGGAGGCGAGATCCATGACTTACGGAGACTTAGGCGCGAAGGCTCTCCTGAGCGTCTTAGTCGTAGTTAGTCATTAGCTTGCCGGAACGTTGCTCCGCACGGCGGTGAATATACATTGTCAGACCGCGTATGGGAAACCAATAATTAGCACATTAAATAGCAAGATCACGAGAACAATGTAAGAGAGGATGAAAACATGAGCAAAGTTACCATAATCACCGGTGGAACCTCCGGGATCGGAAGAGGGATTGCAGAAAAAATTCTGGCGAATTCTAGGCCTGGGGATATTTTATATGTAAGTTACGGACACAACAAAGAGCAGGCAGAAAAATTTCTCCAGGAGCAGACCACAGAAAATCAGCAGAAAATACGTCTGCTCCAGGCAGACATGTCCTCCTACGAAGAGATGATGAACTTTGTCACCAGGATCAAAGTGGAGACAGACCATGTAGACTGGCTGGTAAACAACGTGGGAATCAGCACCTACGCCAAATATGAAGATTATACATTCGAAGAATGGAGCAAAATCGTAAACACCAATCTGTCCGTCCCGGTATTTCTGGTAAAAGAACTCCGCCCGGTTATGAGCGAAGGTGGAAGCATTCTTTTCACAGGCTCCTATGCAGGACAGCAGGCATATTCCTCCTCCCTGGTCTATGGTGTAACCAAGTCAGCCATCCATTTCCTTACTAAATCCCTGGTGAAAGAACTGGAGCCGAAGCAGATCCGGGTAAATGCCATTGCTCCTGGATTTATTGAAACCAGCTGGCATAAGAACCGCACCCCGGAAAGCTATGAGCGGATCAACCGCAAGATCGCGCTGCACAGATTCGGCGAGATTTCCGAGGTGGCAGACATGGCTTATGAGATTCTGAAAAATGGATATATGAATGGAAGTATCGTGGATATCCACGGAGGGTATGATTATTTTTAACTATTATATTTTGTTTCCAGATTCAATTGATTTTAGAGGAACAGTGTGATAAAATATTTATATTGCTGTGCGAAAGTGAGGATAAAACATTGCACAAAAGTGATGAAAAATACCAGAGCTATGTGAAGATTCTGGAGGAAGAGCTGATTCCGGCAATGGGGTGCACAGAGCCGATTGCCATTGCCTATGCAGGCGCCGTGGCAAGGAAAACCCTTGGCTGTTTGCCAGAGACTCTGGATATTAAAGTAAGCGGGAACATTATCAAGAATGTAAAAAGCGTTATTGTTCCAAACACAGGAGGAATGCGGGGAATTGCAGCAGCCCTGTGCGCAGGTGTGATCGCCGGAGATGCGGAAGCACTTCTGGAAGTGATCGCAGGTGTGACCCCTGGACAGAAAGAAGAAATCAAGGCTTATATGGAACAGGTGAAGCCAAAGATTACACCGGCATCTAATGGCTATGTGTTTGAAATTGATGTGACAGTGGGGAAAGGGAATGAGAATGCCCGTGTCCGCATTGTAGACACCCATACCAATATTATCCTGGTTGAGAAAAACGGCCAGCCTGTTTTCCAGAAGACAGACTGTTCCGACAGGAAAGAGACGAAGACCGATCATTCTATATTAAATATAGAAGATATTATTGATTTTGCCAATTCTGTGGATGTGGAAGATGTGAAAGAGGTTCTGGAGCGTCAGATCCGCTATAATATGGCTATCTCAGAAGAAGGCCTTCGGGGAAATTATGGGGCAAACATTGGAAAAGTGCTCCTTCATACCTATGGAGATAACATTAAGATCCGTGCCAGGGCAAAGGCTGCGGCTGGTTCTGACGCTAGAATGAACGGCTGTGAGCTTCCGGTTGTGATCAATTCCGGCAGTGGCAACCAGGGCATGACGGCCAGCATTCCGGTCATTGAATTTGCTAAGGAATTACAGGTTTCCCATGAGAAAATGCTTCGGGCACTGGTCATTTCCAATCTTGTGACCATTCATCTGAAAACCGGTATCGGAACCCTTTCCGCTTATTGCGGCGCTGTCAGTGCAGGCTGTGGAAGTGGCGCCGGAATCGCTTACCTTTATGGAGGCGATTATGAGGTAATTGCACATACAGTCGTGAATTCTTTGGCAATTGTTTCCGGAATCATCTGTGATGGGGCGAAAGCTTCCTGTGCAGCCAAGATTTCTGCTGCAGTTGACGCTGGAATCATGGGCTACGAGATGTATATACAGGGGCAGCAGTTCTATGGAGGAGACGGAATCGTTACCCGTGGAGTAGAGAATACCATCCGTAACGTAGGCCAGCTGGCGAAAGACGGCATGTGCGAGACGGATAAGGAAATCATCCGGATTATGGTTGGAAAAGGAGATGAAGAGAAAACATTATGAAGTGGAAATACATATTAAAAAGAATACTGATCGCCATTCCCACTTTTTTCGGAATCACCATACTTGCATATTTTATTCTGAATCTGGCACCCGGCTCCCCGCTGGATGCACTTCTGGCTGATCCGGGAATTACCCCGGCAGAGCTGGAGCGTAAGAGAGTGGCGTTGGGACTGGATCGGCCGGTGATCGTCCAGTATTTTACCTGGCTGAAGCGGCTGCTTACGGGAAATCTGGGATTTTCCTATAGTACCCAGCGTCCGGTGGCGGCTATGATATTGGAGAGACTTCCTGCAACTGCGATCCTGGCAGCAAGCTCCATTGTACTGTCATTGATCGTTTCCATTCCTCTTGGAATTTTTGCAGCATCCAAGCCAAACTCCAAGAGAGATTATTTCTCCGGTGGACTTTCCATGCTGATGATGGCTACGCCAAACTTCTTTGTTGGTCTGGTATTTATTTACCTGTTTGCCATCGTGTTCAATATTCTGCCATCTGGCGGAATGTACAGCTCCAGCGGAGTCCATACCTTCGGGGATCTGATGAAACACATAATCTTACCTTGTCTGGTTCTTTCTTTCCAGCAGATCGGTGGCTGGGTGAGACATATGCGAAGCAGTATGCTTGAGGTCATGCAGGACGATTATATCCGTACCGCCAAGTCCAAAGGTCTTGGCAAATGGAAGGTGATCATGAAACATGCTCTGAAAAACGCTCTTACGCCTGTTGTTACGGTAGTGGGAATGTCCATTCCGTCCATCGTAGGTGGAGCGGTAGTAACAGAGCAGGTTTTCGGATGGCCGGGAATCGGTTCCCTTATGGTAACCGCCATTAATGGCAGGGATTATCCGGTTATCATGGGAATTACGGTTATGATCGCAGCCGCAGTACTGATTGCCAATATTCTTACGGATGTGGCATACGGAATCCTGGATCCGAGAATCAGCTATAAATAAGGGAGGATAGAAGACAGAAATGAAAAAACAGAAAAATGAAAACGTAAGCTATCTTTCCGAGGTACTTGATAAACTGAAAGAACATAAAATGGCTATGGCAGGTCTGGTAGTCCTGATCGTAGAAATCCTGATGGTGGTTTTTCTTCCGATCATACTGAACCTGGATCCTTATACCTCTGATTACACGGCTTTCTCAGTAGCACCGGGCGGCGCACATATCCTTGGAACAGATGCCATCGGACGTGATGTTTTTGCCCGCCTGATGTATGGTGGAAGAACCTCCCTGCTGGTTGGATTTGTTTCCACACTGATCAGCTGTGCCATCGGTGTACCCCTTGGATTGGTTGCTGGTTATGCCAGAGGAAAGGCAGAAGCAATCATTATGCGAATTGCAGATATTTTCATGTCTTTCCCGTCAATTGTATTGATCCTGGTACTGGTTGCAGTTCTCGGACCGTCCGTCTGGTCGGTAACCTGTGTGATCGGTGTGCTCGGCTGGACCCAGTTCGCCAGACTGATCTATGCAAATGTACTTTCTGTATCGGAGAAAGAGTATGTAGAATCTGCGAGAGCAATCGGAACCTCCAATTTCAAAATCGTGACAAAATATGTACTTCCAAACTCTTTTGCCCCGATTCTGATCGCAATTACATTCCAGATGGCAAGTGCCATCCTTTCCGAATCTTCCTTAAGCTTCCTTGGCATGGGTGTACAGCCGCCGGGAGCAAGCTGGGGAAATATGCTCTATGATGCACAGTCCATCACTGTGCTTTCCCAGAAGTTATGGATCTGGCTCCCGCCGGGACTTGCACTTCTGATCACTGTGTTAAGTATTAATTTCCTGGGCGACGGTATCCGCGATGCCTTAGACCCGAAAATTAAGATTTAAAGTTACGGTTCATGGTGTGAGCTGTAACGGTAAAAAAATATGCCTACGGGCAAAAAGGAGGAACCTATGAAATTCAACATGAAAAAAGCAGCAGCACTTCTGCTTGCCGGAAGCATGGTGGCAGCTTCTGCTGTACCTGCAGCCGCTGAGGCAGAAGAAAAAGTGGTAACTGCAGCTATGGACCAGGCATGGGATACCATGATGCCGCTGAACACCACCAGCAACTACACCCGTTTTATCTGTGACCAGATCTATGACCGTCTGACACAGACAAACGCAGACGGAACCATCGAGGGACGTCTTGCAGAATCCTGGACAGTAAACGATGCCAGTGATGCAGTAACCTTCAAGCTCCATGAGGACGCAGTATGGTCTGATGGCGAGCCTGTAACAGCAGACGATGTTGTATTCAGCTATCAGATGTATTCTGATCCTTCTGTAGACGCAAAGAGCCGTTACCACCTGGAGTATATCGCAGGTGTTGATGATTCCGGTGCAGAGCTTTCCGAGGATTCCATCGAAGTAACAGCAGACAGCGAATACGAAGTAACCTTCAAATTAAAAGAAGCTATGTATCCGGACACATTCCTTCAGGATATCGACACTGTTTTCATTATCCCGAAGCATGTGTTTGAGGGAAAAACAGCAGAAGAGATCAACGCCCCTGACCTTTGGGCAAATCCGGTTGGTTCCGGCCCATTCATCTATGACAGCGAGATCAACGGCGAGCGTATGGAGTTCACAAAGAACGAAAACTATTATCTTGGCGCTCCGAAGATCGACCGTCTTATCATCCGTGTAGTACCGCCTGCAAACGTTCTTTCCGGTCTTATGAACGGCGAGCTTGACATGATCGGATTCGGTTCCGTACTTACCGATGACTGGGAAACAGCGAAATCCCAGGACAACCTGGTAACAGAGTCTGTTCCTACAACTTCCTATTCTACTCTGATCTTCAATACCCAGAAGGAGTATCTTACACAGGAAGTCCGTCAGGCACTGAACATGGCAATCAACCGTGACGTACTGATAAATGGTCTTCTCATGGGAGAAGGAACTCCTATCATGACCCCGATCGCACCGGTAAGTCCATATTACAATGACAAAGTACAGGTTCAGTACGATCCTGAAAAGGCAAAAGAGATGCTTGCAGAAGCTGGATTCCCGGCTGACCAGACACTGAAATTCTTCATTTCTTCCGGAAGCAGCATTACAGAGAGATGTGCAGCCCTGATCGTACAGGATCTTGCAAATGTTGGCGTAAAGGTAGAAATCGAGCAGATGGACTTTGCGACACTGATGAGCCGTATGCTTGACGGTGAGCATGACCTTGGAATCATTGGTTCCGGCGGAACTCTGGATCCAAGTGAGAGCCGTGAGATGATCTATCCAGGAAGCTCCTGCAACTTCTGCCAGCTTCAGGATACAGAGCTTTCAGATCTGATCGACAAAGGAAATGCAGAGCTGACCTTTGAGGCAAGAAAACCATACTTTGATGAGTATCAGGAAAAAGTTGTAGAAAAAGCTGCTATGGGATACTTATACACAAAGAACCTTCTCACTGCTTACAACAAGAGCATGAAGAACCTGAACGTTGCAGACTTCAATGGTCTGAACTGGTCTTCCTGGGAGTGGGATAAAGAGTAATAAAGCGTGTTATATTGGTCTTCGGACAAATATACCGTAAAGTGGGACATGCTTCCTGGCGGGCACAGGCAGTGCCGGCCGGAAGCATGATATGTCCATGAATGAAAGAAATCAGAAAAATCCTGGAACGCGCCAAACATGAGAGAATACAGAAACTTTTCCGTTTTTGTGAACAGTGGCACCTTTCCCATGCTTGGCGGATTGCGGGATTTGTCTGGAACCAAGGATTCCAGACCATTTACTTGTCTGCGAAGCTTATCGCAGAGACGCAGTTTATAGTTATTTATTTTGTAGCTGGATTTGAATAGTTACAGCTTAGAAAAAGGAGTGCAGTTATGGCATCTTTGCTTTCAGTAGAGAATTTACAGGTACAGTTTCAGACAAAAAAAGGAATCAATACAGCTGTTGACGGCGTAAGCTTTTCCGTGGAAAAAGGCAGGATCCTTGGAATCGTAGGAGAGTCCGGATGTGGAAAGAGTGTTACCTCCATGTCTATCCTTCAGCTTCTTAGCAGCAATGCCCGGATTTCCGGCGGCAGCATCAAGCTGGACGGAAAAGAACTGGTAGGACTTCTGGAGAAGGAGATGTGCAAGATCAGAGGAAATGATATTGCCATGATCTTCCAGGACCCCATGACTGCCCTGAACCCCACGCTGACCATTGGAAACCAGCTGATGGAGCCGATCATGCTTCACCAGAATTGCAATAAGAAGGAAGCCTGGACGAGAGCTGTGGATGTGCTGAAGCGTGTGGGAATCGCAGCACCGGAGAAAAGAATGAAGGAATATCCCCACCAACTTTCCGGTGGTATGCGCCAGAGAGTTATGATTGCTATGGCGGTTTCCTGCGAACCAAGGCTTCTTATCGCAGATGAGCCCACCACTGCCCTGGATGTAACCATTCAGGCACAGATTCTGGAGCTGATGTGTGAACTCCGGGAAAAAATGGGAACTGCTATCATGCTGATTACCCATGACATGGGCGTGGTCGCGGAGACTGCGGATGATGTTCTTGTTCTCTATGCAGGAAAAGCAGTGGAATACGGCAGTATCGAGGATATTTTCGAAAGACCGAAGCACCCATACACACAGGGACTTCTGAATTCAATCCCAAGGCTGGATGAGGATGTGGAAATGCTGAATACCATTGAGGGAACCGTCCCTGCGCCGGATGCAATGCCGGCAGGCTGCCGCTTTGCCCCCAGATGTCCATATCACAAGGATCGTTGTATGAAAGAAAAACCAGGCGTTTACCATGCTGGAAATTCACTGGTAAGCTGCTTCAGATACGAGGGTGAGAAAGAATGAGTGAGAATACGAATATTTTGTTGGAAACGAAAGATTTATCCAAATATTTTACGGCAAAAAAAGGTCTTCTGAACCGTCAGCCATCCGTAGTAAAAGCAGTTGACCATGTCAGTCTTTCTGTAAAGAAAGGGGAGACTCTGGGACTGGTAGGAGAGTCCGGTTGTGGAAAATCCACTCTGGGAAGAACGATCCTCCGTCTGATTCCGGCAACAGAAGGACAGGTGCTGTACAATGGAGAGGATCTTCTTACATATGACAAAAAGAAAATGTGGGAAATGCGCCGGAAGCTGCAGATTATTTTCCAGGATCCGTACAGCTCCCTGAATCCCAGAATGACAGTTTACGATCTGATCAGTGCACCTCTTGAGGTGTACAAGGTTGGTACCAAGGCAGAGCGCCGGGAAATGGTGGAAGAGATCCTTCAGGAGGTTGGTCTTGATAAACAGTATCTGAACCGTTTTCCCCATGAGTTTTCCGGTGGACAGAGACAGCGAATCGGAATCGCCAGGGCACTGATCCTGAATCCGGAATTTGTTGTCTGTGATGAGGCTGTTTCCGCCCTGGATGTATCAGTTCGTGCCCAGGTTCTGAACCTTATGAGAAATATGCAGCAGAAGAAAAATCTGACTTATCTGTTCATTTCCCATGACCTGAGCGTGGTCCGCCATATCAGTGACCGGATCGCAGTTATGTATCTTGGAAGTGTGGCAGAGGTTGCCGAAAAAGCCCAGCTTTATTCCAACCCGATGCATCCCTATACAAAGGCTCTTCTTTCCGCGATTCCTCTTCCGGATGTGAAGAAGAAGCGCCAGAGGATCATTCTGGAAGGGGATGTGCCAAGTGCCTATAATCCGCCAAGCGGATGTAAATTCCATACCCGTTGTCCTTATGCCACAGACCGGTGCAAGCAGGAAATTCCGGCAATGCATGAGGTGGAAAAAGGACATCAGGTAGCCTGTCACAGGGCAGAAGAGCTTGCCTGAAAAAATATTCTGATATATTTCGTTCCCTAAGCTCTCGATTCGTTCCCTGCATCAGAAAAAAGACTTATTTATTGCTATAATTACTCCATAACATATGGGGGCTGCCATATTGGCAGCCCCTTTTTCCTTATGAGGATTAAAATACAAAATGCTTTTGGCTAAGTATAAATGATAAGGGAAGCCTTGGTTTCATTTCGTTATATTTTGCAAAGGCGAAAGGAGATGCAGCAGTGGAAAAAAGAAACAACAGATTGCTGAATGCAAAGCTGAACAAGTATATCATTCCAGGGATTATGATGTCGCTGGCACTTCAGCTGGGAAACATTGTGGACACGATTCTGGTAAGTAATTTGATTGGCGTAGAGGCCATGTCGGCAGTTACAATGAGCCTTCCTGTTGAGACCATAGTCCAGCTCACAGGTTACTGTCTTGGTGTAGGAGGTTCCATAGCAGTTGGAAATATGCTGGGAAAACGTGATAAGGAAAGTGCTTCGAAGCTGTTCACAGCCACTTTCTTAGTGACACTTGTGGTCGGCATTCTTTTTTCCATCTGTGCATTTTCCGCGGCAGCCCCTGTTTCCAGACTTCTGGTACCAGGGGATGGAATTCTGACAACTTACACAAGAGATTATATCCGCATTAGTATGTTTGGTGCTCCGGTAATTGGAATTGGTCTGTTGATGGTAAACTACCTTGGGGTGGAAAATCATCCGGAGCTTGCATCTGTATATCTGATCGCAGCAAATGTGCTGAATCTTATATTAGATTACATATTCCTCAGATTTACTCCTCTTGGAATCTCAGGTGCGTCCTTATCAACGGTACTTGGTTTTCTGCTTGCCATGGTGGTGTTCCTGTTTTACGTTCGCTCTGAGAAACGGAATCTATGCTTTGTCCGGCTGCAGGCAAAGGATTTCGTGATAATCAAAGAAGCAGTGGTAACAGGAGTTCCCATGCTGGTTTTTATGGCTGCCAATTTTATAAAAGCCTTTGGTCTGAATACGATCATTATGAATCAGATCGGGGAAGATGGTATGGCAGTATTCACAGTCTGTGACAATGTTCTGCTGATCGTGGAAATGCTTACAGGCGGAATCATTGGCGTGATTCCCAATGTTGCAGGGATTCTTTTTGGAGAGAAGGATTACGTGGGAATCCGTGTCCTCTGTAAAAAGATGCTGGAATACAGTTATATTGTGCTGGCCGTTATCTTTGTGCTTATCATGCTGTTTACCGAACAGATCACTGTTCTCTTTGGAAGCGGCGGCGGAGAACTGGGCAGACAGATGGTTCATGCGCTGCGTATTTTTGCTTTCTGTGTAATTCCTTATCTCTGGAATAAATTCATAGTAAGTTACTACGAATCTATTGAAGAAACAGCAATCGCAAGCTTTGTTACATTTCTTGAAAATGCAGTGGCAGTTTTACCGGCTACATTTGTGGGAATTTATCTTTGGAAGCAGATTGACGGAATCGGCATCAATGGAATTGCGGTAGGATTTGTTGCTACTGAGCTGATAACCGTGATCGCAGCCTTGATTTTCCGAAGATTGAAACATAAAAATTCCACCTTTTATATTGTTCCGGACAAAAATCCTGGAATCAATCTGGATTTTTCCATTAAAAGCACCATGGAAGAAGCTGGGGCAGTTAATAGAAAGATTATGGATTTCTGTAAAGAAAATGGGGTATCCGGAAAACGTGCAAATCTTGCTGCTGTATGTGCAGAAGAGATGACCGTGAATATTATTAAATTTGGTGGAAAAACCTCCAACTGGATCGACATTAATCTTTGTCTGGAGGATGATATCTGCCGCTTAAGAATCAGAGATAACGGAATTAATTTTAATCCGCTGGAATACAGCTATGACCATCAGGATTTTGATATCCACGGAATCGAGCTGGTGAAAAAGATTTCCAAATCCATGGATTATATCCGTGCAATTGATATGAACAATACCATAATATCGTTTTAGGAGGTGCAGGAAAATGTCTGTGATCAACGAAAGAAGCAATTTTGATTTTGCGTTTCAACCTGTAACGAGACTGTTTGAAGAGCAGGTGCGGCTTCATCCTGACAAATGTGCTGTGGTTTCTGGTAAGGAAAGCCTTACTTATGCCCAGCTAAATGAAAGAGCAAACAAAATTGCCAATTCACTTATTGAAAAAGGTGTTGGCCGCGAGAAAATCGTGGGTGTGGTACTTGAACGCTGCTGTGATTTCTATGCGGTACGGCAGGGCATTTTAAAATCCGGAGGTGCGTTTGCTGTTGCAGCTCCTGACTATCCGGACGACAGAATCCAGTTTATTTTCGAAGATGCCGGTGTGCCTTTTATTATCACAACCAAGGAAATCGCGGAGGAACGAGGGGAATTATTTTCCAGGCTTTCCGGCACCGTACTCTTGCTTTCGGAACTGCTTGAAAACGAAAATACCGGAAACCCGGATACCGAAATTAAAGAACATGACCTTTGCTATTGTATCTATACCTCCGGCTCCACTGGCAAACCCAAAGGGGTTATGATCGAGCATATTAATCTTGCGAACTTCGTAAATCCAGATCCAAGGAATGGAGAAACCTATGGCTATGTAAGCCGAGGCAGTGTTTCTCTTTCCATGGCTGCTATGACATTTGACGTATCTGTACTGGAGGAATTTATTCCTCTCACAAACGGGCTTACTGCGGTGATCGCAAGTGACGAAGAGATTCTGAATCCAGTCATGCTTGGTGATTTAATTGTAAAAAACAATGTGGATATTATGACCACAACACCGACCTATCTGTCCAATATGATCGACCTGCCGCAGCTGCGGGAAGCTGCTTCCAGAATTAAGGTTTTTGATGTAGGGGCAGAGGCTTTTCCACCTGCTCTCTATGATAAAATCCGTCTGGTGAATCCGGATGCCTATATTATGAATGGCTATGGACCGACGGAGACAACCATAAGCTGTACCATGAAGGTAATTACCGAAGGCAAAAATATTACCATTGGTGCGCCAAATGGGAATGTTAAGGTCTACGTGGTGGACAAAGAGAATAAAGTCCTTCCGGACGGGGAAACAGGAGAGCTTGTAGTTGCCGGTCTGGGAGTCGGCAGGGGCTATATTAATCTGCCTGAAAAAACAGCCCAGGTTTTTATTGAACTGAATGGAGAACGGGCATACAAAACAGGCGACCTTGCAAAGATCAACCAGGATGGCGAGATTGAATTTTTCGGAAGAATTGATAATCAGATCAAGCTTCGCGGCCTGCGAATCGAGCTTGGAGAAATTGAAGAAGTAATAAACAGTTTCCCTGGAATTGTCACCAGTATTACCGTACCGGTTGATAATAAATATCTCTGCTGCTATTTTATGGCAGACCGTACCATTGATTCTGAGGAGCTTGGTTCCTATGCGTCAGAATCCCTGGCCCATTATATGGTGCCGGATGTTTTTGTCCAGCTGGACAAAATGCCGCTGACCCAGAATGGCAAAATCGATAAAAAAGCATTGCCTAAACCAGTGGCACAGCCGAAGAACCTGAAAGAGCCGGAAACACCGATGCAGAAAAAGATTTTTGAAATCGTTGCCAGGGTTGTGGAAAATGACTTTTTCGGAATC
>JAQXQS010000123.1 GCA_029101305.1 Clostridia bacterium
CAATGTATAGTCACCGCCGTGCGGAGCAACGTTCCGGCAAGCTAATGACTAACTACGACTAAGACGCTCAGGAGAGCCTTCGCGTCAAGTCTCCGTAAGTCATGGATCTCGCCTCCACTAAAACCGCTCCTGAAATGCACGGCTACGTGAATATACATTGCCAAACCGCTGGTTATCGACAACTGGTTAGAACCGCGGTTTCTCAGCATATTAAATAGCAATATCATTTATCACAAGGCGTTTTACTCCAGCGCCTTCTCCAACTCCCTGATCACGATCTTCAGCGCCTTAATCCGCGCATACTTCTTATCCACCGATTCCAGAATATGCCACGGCGCATACGCCGTACTGGTCTTTGACAGCATTTCATTGACAGCGCCCTCGTATGCGTCCCACTTTTCTCTGTTGCGCCAGTCTTCATCTGTAATCTTCCACTGCTTTTCCGGATTATTCTGACGATCTGTAAAACGGGCAAGCTGAGTGTCCTTGTCAATCTGAACCCAGAATTTGATGATCACAGCGCCCCAGTCAGACAATTCTTTTTCGAATTCATTGATCTCATTGTACGCACGTTTCCAGTCATTTTCACTACAGAAACCTTCCAGGCGTTCTACCATAACACGGCCATACCAGGTCCGGTCAAAAATAGCGATATGACCGTCCTTAGGTAGTCTGGTCCAGAAACGCCAGAGGTAATGGCGGGCTTTCTCATGAGGCTCCGGGCTGGCAATCGGATGGACTTCAAAACCACGGGGATCCAGTGCCTCTGTAATTCGCTTGATGTTGCCACCCTTTCCCGCTGCGTCCCAGCCTTCATAGGTAATGATCACAGGCACACGTTTGCGGTAAAGACGGTTGTGGAGTTCTCCCAGTTTCTTCTGAAGATGCTTTAATTCCTTCTTATATTCCTCTTCTTCGATTATTTTATCTGCCAGCTCTATTTCAGAAAGCCTGGGCATTTTTACAAGAGGAAAAACATTAGGAAGAAGTGGGGCACTATGCGCGCTGTTCTGCAGAGCTACCTCAATATTGTTAACCATTGTCTCAAGTACCTGCAGTTCTGCCCAGCTGCGCTCCTTCGCGTCCACGATATACCACGGGGCAATTGAGCTGTTGGTGTCTGTAAGGTATCTGTCAAAAATCTTCTGACAACGTTTATAATGCTCATTCTGCCATTTGTCGAATTCATCCACACGCCACCTGGTGTCATGCTCTTTATTCAGATTTTCCATACGTTTCGTCTGTTCTTTTTTATCAATCTGCATGAAAAATTTCAGTACCAGATAACCATTATCGGTCAACTGCCGCTCAAAACGCCTAATACTGTCAATCCTCTGGAGATACGCTTCTTCTTCCAGACCACCCAGACAGTCCTTGCAGGTCTGCTCCATCCAGCCGGAATCCAGGAAGGTAAATTTACCCGCTTCTGGAATTTCTTTAAAATACCGGTACAAAAACGGTCGGCGCAGATCATCTTCTGTAGGCTTCGACATGGTTGCCACCTTAAAGAAACGCGGGTCAATGTATTTGATCACTCTTCCAATGGTACTTCCCTTACCCGAAGCACCCCAGCCTTCAAATAATACAAGCACTGGCAGTTTATGCTCTTTCAGCTTCATCTGCTGCTGGTACAATTTCTCTCCTGCCTCTTTGATTCGCTTTTTCAATTCTTCTTTTTCAGGAATTTCTTCTGGTATCCAGGTTTTTAACATTACCAAATCCTCCTCGCCTATATGATTATCTTTTCGCTGCTTTATCTACTCCTATAGCGCAGCTAAAAAAATGATTTTTTTCCTTTTGTCTCTATTTTTTCTGTATTATAGCATAGTTATTCCTATTTTGCATGAATTTTACAAATATTTAACCAAATAGTGCTTGCATTGGATTACTATCCACAGGCAGCCTTGCACTTTCGTATATACAAGCTATTATTTTCGTGCTATCATACTAGAGCGTGTTTACGCAGACGCTGCCATGTACAAAAATCGATAAACTCCGAACTGTTACGAGTTTATTATAAAGGAGGATTATCTCTTGCCCTTATCCGTTTTTATCGAAATGACACTTTCTGCCATCCTGACTGTATGGTCACCAGGACCCAACAACATTCTGCTGCTTTCCACAGCAAGCAAATATGGCATTTCCGGAAACCTCCGGTTTATGACCGGGATCTGGAGCGGTTCCCTTACCCTGATGTGCCTGTCCGGATTGTTTTGCAGCACTCTGGGGAAAATCATTCCCGGAATCCAGCCGGTTATGAAATATCTCGGCGCCGCCTACGTGCTTTATCTGGCCTGGCAGACCTGGCGAAGACTCCCGCCATCTGAACATACCGCAAATAAAAAGCCCACATGGATCATGGGCTTTTTCCTGCAGCTGGTAAATGTGAAAATCATCATCTATGGCCTGACCATGTTTTCTTCGTATATTCTTCCATACGAAACCAATGCACCTGTACTTTTTTGCTTTGCTGTGTACCTTATGTTTCTTGGCGCCCTTGGGAATCTGATCTGGGCCTTTGCCGGAAATACCCTGAAAAGATTTTACAACGGACATTATAAGCTGATGAATGGAGTTATGGCATTGTTACTGGTATGGTGCTCCTTAAGAATTGTTGGACTTCTATAACTTTTTTCTACACACTTTCATCAGACAGCTTCATAATTCGCAGACTCGGACTACACCACTGAAAGAGGACAAATATACCGCCAAGTTGGGTGTGCAGATTGCAGGAATGATTTTTCAAACACGCTCTAGAATATTTGCGAAAAAACACCTCATAAGATGCATTTCTTCGCATCCTATGAGGTGTTTCATTTATGGCGCTGTATAACTTATTTAAAAACGTCTACCAGTTCCTGACCGTCGTCATAGCCCTGGTTTTTCAGTTCTTCTACAAACCACTGATCTACACCGTCTACAGCCTCCTTGAAGGAATCAATATCCATATCCTCTTTCGCTGTAAAGGTTACGCCGTTTTTCTCTTCCCAGCGGTTCATGATTTCTGTATCACCGGAGCGGTTGATGTAACGCTGGTATTCAACTGCCATTCTTCCGGCTTTGTCTACAACCGCCTGCTGCTCTTCGGTCAGTCCGTCATAAACATCCTGGTTAATACAGAAGAACAGACAGTCATAGATTGCATCCCACATGGAGCAATATGGCTGAACCTCCTGTACGCTGGCTGCATCGATTGCTGGAAGAGGATTTTCCTCACCCTCAACGGTGTTCTGCTGAAGCGCGGTATAGGTCTCGGACCAGTTCATGTTTGTTGCATCTGCGCCCCATCTCTTATAGCATTCCATAAGAAGGTTGGAACCTGCAACACGGATCTTCAGGTTTTTCATATCATCCACAGATTTTACTTCGCGGACACTGTTGGTAAG
>JAQXQS010000124.1 GCA_029101305.1 Clostridia bacterium
AAGTAGAAAGTGGTTTAGACTTATTGCAAAACCTGCTGTTAATCAAGCAAGTATATCTACAATAGAGGTTTGTGCTTTTGAATTTTTGCTGCCGAAATTAGAAGAACAAAAGAAAATTGCAAACTTTTTAAATACCCTCGATCACCTCATCACTCTTCACCAGCGGAAGTGCAATTATTCTTTTTACATGCGAAAAACACCATTTTCAAACAATTAATCACAAAGGAGAACATAACTATGCCAGAATTAGAGTCAATGATAGAGAAAAAGTTAATTGATCAATTGGTTTATGGGGAATCTCAGTGGGTTTACCGGGATGATTTGAAAACGGAGTCTGATTTATGGGCAAATTTCAGATATATTCTGGAACAGAATAATAAGGACAGGCTAAATGGGAAAGGGCTGTCTGATTCTGAGTTTGAGCAGGTAAAGAACCAGTTGCAATTTCCCTCATTTTATAAGGCTGGTGAGTGGCTGGTTGGTGAAAATGGGAAAGTTCAGGTTCATGTACAGCGGGATACGGAAAAACTGCATCTTGTAGTGATGAATCACGAACATATAGCTGGTGGAAGTAGTGTGTATGAGGTAATTAATCAGTATAATGCTTTAAAAACGGATGAGGACAGCAGGGCTGCGGAGAGAGACCGGCGGTTTGATGTTACCTTGATGATTAATGGTCTGCCAATGATACATATAGAATTAAAAAATAAGCATCATTCCTATATGGAAGGCTTTCGACAGATAAAAAAATATATTGCAGAAGGAAAATTTACTGGTATTTTTTCGGCGGTGCAGATGTTTGTTGTTAGTAATGGTGCAGACACCAAGTATTTTGCAGCTGCTGGGGAAAATGAACTGAAGGCAGAATTTATGAGCGGCTGGGTAGATAAGGAGAATAATCCGGTGTCTGATTATCTGGCTTTTGCAAAGAGCGTTCTTCGAATTCCAGAAGCACATGAAATGATTGCCAGATATACAGTTCTGGATGAGGTTGCAAAGCAGCTGATTCTCCTTCGCCCATATCAGATTCATGCGATTGAATCTATACGGGATGCCTCAAAAAAAGGAAAGTCTGGGTTCGTATGGCATACAACCGGATCTGGGAAAACGTTGACATCCTATAAGGCAACCAGAAATTTATTGATGGATATCCCTGCAATTGATAAAGCTATATTTCTGATAGACCGGAAGGATCTGGATGCACAGACAACTATGGCATTTCAGGCATATGCAAATAATGATCTGATAGATGTGGATGAAACAAATAATGTGGGGGATCTGAAGAAAAAGCTGAAATCAGGTGACCGCCAGGTTATTGTGACTACAATCCAGAAAATGCAGATTCTGATAGGAAAAAGGCTTCAGGAAGATACTCCGGAGTATACAAAGATTAAAAATTTGAAAATTGCATTTGTTGTAGATGAATGTCATAGAGCCGTTACGCCGAAAATGAAAAGAGAACTGGAACGCTTTTTCAGACGGTCTTTGTGGTATGGATTTACTGGAACGCCAAGATTTTCAGAAAATCCTTATCCACAGATGGGAGATTTGCCTCGAACAACAAAAGATTTATATGGAGAATGTCTTCACCGTTATACTATACAGAATGCAATTCATGATAAATCTGTATTAGGATTCCAGGTAGAGCATAATGGACCAAAGCATATTGCAGATGAAACTGACAGCAAAGCATATGAAAATGAAACTCATATGTTGAAAGTTTTGGATATTATTTTGAACAAATCCTATCACAAACTTGGCTTTCAGAATGGAAAAGGACAGACATATGAGGGCATGCTTACAACAAGTTCGATTCCTATTGCCCAGAAATATTATGAGCTGCTGACCAGAGTAAAAAATGGGGAAACTTCTCTTGTAATTGATGAAAAAATGAAACAGGTGCTTCCAGATTTTCCCAAATTTGCCATTACCTATTCGGTAACAGAAAATGAGGATGGCTCCTGCGTAAACCAGGAAAAAATGCAGAAATCTCTGGATGATTATAATGGTATGTTTGGTACGAAATACGATGTTTCGCAGATACAGGGATATAATGCAAATTTAAATAAAAGGCTTGCCAGAAAAGCGCCAAAGTATAAGAGAAGAAGCGAACAGCTAGATCTGGTGATTGTAGTAGACAGATTGTTGACAGGTTTTGATGCGCCATGTATGTCTACCATATTCATCGATAGACAGCCCATGGGACCACACGATCTGATTCAAGCATTTTCCAGGACTAACCGTATTTTGGATAAAAATAAAACATATGGACAGATTGTGACTTTCCAGGCTCCAAAGCTGTTTAAATCAAGTGTAGATAATGCAATAAAATTATATTCAGCGGGAAGTACGGGAATAGCAATAATGGCAGAGTGGGAAGAAGTGGAACCTGCATTCCGAAAAGCTCTTTTGGCACTTAGGGTTTGTGCAAAAACTCCTTCCGAAATTCCAAATATGTCTTTAAAAGAAAAGAAAATATTTGCCAAATTGTTTCAGTCCTTTGATAGTCTGTTTGCAGAGTTAAAGTCCTTTACCAAATACGATGATACGATGTTGGAGCAATATGGCATAACGGAAGCAGAATATGAGGATTATGTGGGACATTATAAAAATGTAATGGAAGAAATTCGTCCTGATCCAGGTACGGACGACAAAGTTGATCCGGTTCCAGATCCAGACTATGAATTAATGGCGTATAGCCATACCCAAATTGATTATGAATATATCATCAATTTGATTCAAAATATTGTCACTCCGTCTGAGGGAGAAGAAGCAGTTACTCCAGAGGAACGGCAGAAGAAGATTGCAGAAGTAAGGCAGTATGTAGAAGAATTACGTAAGAATAATGAAAAAGTTGCGGATATTATGTCTACGTTAATAGATGAAATTGAGGTGGATGAGAAAAAGTACAAGGGTCAGTCTATTCTGAATATTGTGGAAAATACGAAACAAGATTGCGTGGAGCGAATCATTACTGATTTTTGCAGAACCTGGCATGCTTCGAAAGAGGATGTTATGTATGCTGCAGTTCATTATAGAAATGGACAAATTCCCAATGAGAGTGTAATCAAGTCAACCGCAGATTATACTAGTTATTATGAAACACAGGAAAGACCTTTGCCTAAATATACTTATTATAAGCGGTTGATAGAAGAGTTGAAAAAAACGTTGGAGGAAGAAGTCAAGCCACTGCTAATGACAGCATAAAGATTTACGACTATTTTTATTGTTTATGTCAGCGTAAGTGATTTGGGAAAATGGAGGAAACTTATGCAAAATGATATGAGCAATTCAGCGCTATTTTGTGATTATTATGCACAGTGGGTAGAAATATACAAACGTGGGGCAATTCGGGAAGCAACAATGGCGAAGTACCTGATGACACAAAAATGGGTGGAAAAACTGGTACCTGCATTGAGAGTTTCGGAACTAACAAGAACGGCATATCAGAAGCTGTTGAATGATTACGCGAAAGAACATGAAAGACAGACAACTTTAGATTTCCATCATCAGCTAAAAGGTGCAATTTTGGACGCAGTAGATGAGGGCTTGATTGAAAGGGATCCAACCAGAAAGGCAATTATCAAGGGAAAAACACCACGTGCTAAAAAAATCAAATATCTGAATCAGTTTGAACTTCACACTTTAATTGCTGATTTAGATATAAAGGAAAAGGCAAACTGGGATTGGTTTATTCTTTTAGTTGCAAAGACCGGAATGCGTTTTTCGGAAGCTCTTGCTATTACACCGTCAGATTTTGACTTTTCCAGACAAACCTTGTCAATTAGTAAAACATGGGATTACAAAGGAGAAGGAGGATTTCTGCCAACGAAAAACAAATCTTCTGTACGAAAAATTCAAATAGACTGGCAGATCGTTGTTAAATTTTCCGAGCTGACGAAGGGGCTTCCAGAAGATAAACCTATTTTTGTGGGAGATGCTAAGATTTATAACTCCACAGTAAATGACGTACTTACAAGACATTGTAAAAAATGTGGTATTTCAGTAATCTCGATTCACGGCTTGCGGCATACACATGCGTCATTATTGTTGTTTGCTGGTGTATCAATTGCAAGCGTAGCGCGCAGATTAGGGCATGCGAGTATGACGACGACACAGAAGACATATCTTCATATTATTCAGGAACTTGAAAATAAGGATGTGGATCTGGTAATGAGAACTTTGTCTGGTTTATAGAGTCTGTAGAAGCATAATGTAAATTTATAACAAAAATACTTACGCTGATTATAAAAAAACAATTGCAATCCTAACCAATATTATATACAATAGTCTGAGCGCTCTAGAGCGTGTTTGAAAAATCATTCCTGCAATCTGCACGTCCCACTTTGCGGTATATTTTGCCCTCTTTCAGTCGGCGTAGCCCGCTACGCCTCATTCAATCGGACAAAATCTCCCACAAATTGTGACGCACATCTTGCAGAAAGCCTTTTTCAAACACGCTCTAGCGTGTGTAAAAAAGACATTAAGCCGCACCCTGCGGGGCAGACGGCGAGCAATTGAATATAAGGGCAAAGCAGCCGAAAGGCTGTGACGCAAAACTATAGGGCCTGTAAAATGGCAGCCAGCTGCAGAATGAACGAAATAGGGATAAGTGCGTACTATGGTGAATACTGCAGTACGCGCTTTTTATATAATAGGAAATTTCATTGGAATGCTCTGTTACATAAAAAGCCCTGCCGGGCAGGATTCCTTTTTATAGATTATCCATAAATATGTTGTAATAGAAAGTACGGTGCAAATTTAGAATGAATAACCAGCTATACAAAGAGGAACTTCTGTATTCAGTGGTGGAGCCCCAGCTATGTGAGGAGACATACGGGGCAATCCAGACGGCAATCCAGAACAATCATGCGGTAGGATTTATCGCAGGATATTATGATGAACAGATGACAATTGCATATATAAGCCAGTATTTCCTGCACAACCTGGGATACAGCTATGAGGAATTCATGCAGGTAACCTCTGGTTCGTTGAAAAATGTGGTTTACGGGGAAAATAGCTCCTTCGTAGAGTGCGGCCGATTCCAGAAAATCCAGGGGCATGGGGAAATGCAGATTATGTCCCGGGATGGAATACCGCTGGATATAACCTGTTATAAGACGGACACGGTAGATGCAAAGGGAGTTCCCATGTGGGTGCTTTCCGCACATATGGATCACATGCAGGAGAACCTGAAGCTGGTGAACCAGGTAATCCGTTCCGGATTCTGGTCAGTGGAGTGTGATGGAGATGGGAAATATAAGTCCGTTTTTTTCAGCCATGAATTTCGTGCCATGCTGGGATACCATGACACATTGGATTTTCCAAACCAGCTGGATATTTGGGAAGCTTCCATTCATCCAGATGATCGGGCTGGGGTAGAGGAAGCATTTTTCGGTGCTATCGCGGATAAGACCAATCAGAGAAAATATGATGTAAAATACCGCATGCGCCTGGCTGACGGCAGCTATGAATGGTTTTAGGACAGCGCCGAGATCACCAGACGTCCAGATGGAGCGGCCTACCGTATGGCTGGTATTTTCGTGAATGTAGATAAAGAAGAGAAACTTTTGCGATACACACAGCAGGTGGATGCACAGCGCCAGGAGCTGAGCGCGAAAAATAAGATTATGGATCTGCTGATTCAGGGAACGGTAAAACTGGTAGACCGTTATGCGGCATGTGATTTTGAAGAAGATATTTATCATTTTTACAGTCAGAGTCTGGAAGATTCTGTTTATGCACCAACTGGGGCATATCACGATTTTGTGATAGTAATGGCGTCAAGATTTAAGACCGTTTCCACAGATCTTACGCTGGAACAGGCCTTTTCCCCGGAAAATATACGGGAGAACCTGAAAAAAACAGATGATATTTACCGTTTTGAATATTGCTCCAAAGATGAAAAACAGTTTAAATCCGTTGCAATCACGCCTTTGTCCTGGTCTGAAAAGGAAAAGGGAAAAGTACGTGCTGTGTTGCTTATGTCACAGGATATCACGGAAGAAAAAATGGTGGAGATCCAGTCCAGGAAGGCACTTCGCGAGGCTTACGAGGCAGCAGAGCGGGCCAGCAAGGCCAAAACGGAATTTTTGTCCAATATGTCCCATGATATCCGTACGCCTATGAATGCCATTGTGGGAATGACAGCGATCGCAGGAGCGAATATTGAGAATCAGGATCGTGTGGTAGATTGTCTGGGAAAAATCACCCAGTCCAGCCGCCATCTTCTCAGCCTAATCAATGAAGTGCTGGATATGTCACGTATTGAAAGTGGAAAGATCGCGCTGGTGGAAGAGGAGTTCAATCTGTCTGATCTTTGTGATAATCTGGTTTCCCTGACGAAAGCGCAGACAGACCTGCACCATCATGAATTCAATATCCGGATCAACCGGATCGAGCACGAAGATGTATGCGGTGACAGCATGCGTATCCAGCAGCTGGTCACCAATATTTTGTCAAATGCAGTGAAATATACACCAGATGGCGGACGAATTGAATTTACCATCCGGGAGCTCCCCACCAATTCAACCGGTCTTGGCTGCTATGAATTCGTGGTGCAGGACAATGGTATTGGAATGACGGAAGAATTCCAGAAGGTGATGTTTGAGCCATTTACCCGCGCAGATGATAAAAGAACTTCCAAAATCCAGGGAACCGGTCTTGGTATGGCGATTGCCAGAAATTTTGCCAGGATGATGAATGGCGATATTAAGGTGGAAAGTGCTCCTGGTAAAGGAAGTAAATTTACCATCACCATTTTCCTGAAGCAGCAGAATAAAGAAATCAAAGCAATTGATGAGCTGATCAATCTGCCAGTGCTTGTGGTAGATGATGACAGGGACTGTTGTGAAAACACAGTGGCACTTTTAAATGAGATCGGTATTGATGGGGAATGGGTAACTTCCGGTGCGGAGGCAGTGGCACGGACAACAGAGCGATATGAGAGGGATGACAATTATTTTGCCGTTATCATTGACTGGAAAATGCCGGGGATGGACGGAATCGAGACAACCAGGCAGATCCGTAAAAAAGTAGGAAATGATGTGACGATCATTATTTTGTCTGCTTATGATTATGCGGAGATTGAGCAGGAGGCCAGGGAAGCCGGCGTGGACGAGTTTATTGCCAAGCCGTTGTTCCGTTCACGCCTGACAGCAACGCTTAAGAATATTATCCAGGGAAAACCAAGCGCTGCAGCCAGACATTACCTGGAGGATATTTCCAATTGTGATTATACGGGCAAGAGAGTCCTGCTGGTGGAGGACAACGACCTGAACAGGGAAATTGCCCAGGAAATTATCGGAATGACAGGCGCTATTGTTGAGACAGCGGAGAATGGGAAAGATGCTGTTGGAATGATGACAGCAGCTAATGAGGGATACTATGACCTTGTGTTTATGGATATTCAGATGCCGGTTATGAATGGGTATGAGGCGACTGCTGCGATCCGTTCTCTTCACAGGCCGGATGGGAAAGAAATCCCTATCGTAGTCATGACGGCGAATGCATTTGCAGAAGATATCCTGCTGGCGAAGAATGCGGGAATGAATGAGCATATTGCCAAGCCGCTGGATATGACAAGGCTGCGGGATGTGATGAGACGGTGGCTGCAGTAGAGTGTGTTTGAAAAATTCTAAATAGTATTGTTTATTTTGTATCGGCCATTTCATTGCCGGTTGGTGTGTCACCATTCTCCGACATGGTCAGATATTCATACCCTGGATGGAAATCATAGTTTTCCGTCTGTTTGTAATATTGCATGAAAATACGCTCCATAATATTGGGGATTTCCGTTTCCATAGGCTCGAACAGGATGATCAGATATTGCATGGCGCTGTATCTGGTACAGATATCTACCCTTCGGATGGTTTTGCGGATCGCTTGTTCCATCTGGGAAAGGGCCTGTTCGATTTCTTCAATATGAGGAAGGGTATCCACCGTGGTTTCCATGGTGACCATGACCAGATAACAATGACAGCTGCTGCGGATAATGAGCTGCCGCATATATTCATATTGTCTGGAGAAATCACGGTAGCTGAGGTCAAGGGCGCCGGAGTAGTTACCACTTTCCCGAAGTGTTTTTGCAACCTGTCTCAGATCTTTGCCAATGCCAGGTGCATCTGGCTTCTGGTAGCTGATCTGCTGGTAGAAGGAAAACTGGTTTTTCCCATTTTGTTTCACGTAGTAGAGAGCTTTATCTGCTTTGGAATAGCAGTCTGCAAATGTATCACTGATTGTACACATGTATAGTCCGGCAGATAATGCAGCATATCGGATCTCAGAGTCTGCTTCTGCAATGGAGTGGAACTGCTTAAATAATCCAGTCATTATTTCGGATACAGACGCAGCAGTTACATCAGGCAGGAACAGAAGGAATTCATCACCTCCAAGACGACAGGCGATTCCGTCTGTAGCGTAACGGGAAAGCAGATTGCCCAGATTTTTCAATGCACGGTCACCAGCTTTGTGTCCGTGGATGTCATTGATCTTTTTCAGGTTATCCATATCCAGGAAAATAAGGCAGCCATTGTGCTTCTGCATTAGTTCTGCAATCAGCCGTTCACCCAGACTACGCATGGGAAGACCGGTAAGGAAATCGTAGCTTTTGGTATCCTCCTGGCTCTTGATGGTGGTAACCACATCAGATATAAACTTATTAATGGTGTGTTCCAGTTCTGGCTGTGACAGGGTGACTGTCTCGGCAGAAGATGCGTTTGCGGAGGAATCAATCTGGGAAAGACGGTTTTCATTCAGCAGTTTAAGGAAAACATCTGCAATTTCCGGGTCAAACTGTGTTCCACGGTTCTTACTGATTTCTTCCCGGATCATTTCTATCGGGAGGGCATTTCGGTAAATCCTGCGGGAATTCATGGCATCATAGCTGTCTGCGACTGCTACGATACGTGCGTGAAGGGGAATATCAGTTCCAGCCAGTCCATCCGGATAGCCTTTACCATCAAAACGTTCATGATGGTTCCGGGCAATTTCAATCACATGAGGAATCAAAGTAACATCTTTCAGGATCTCTGCACCAATAACCGTATGTCTTTTTATAAGATTATATTCTTCATCGGTCAGCCGGGAAGGCTTGTTCAGAATCTGGTCAGGAATACCAATTTTACCGATATCATGGAGATAAGTGGCGTGCCGGATATGCTCCACATCTTCAGGAGCCCAGCCTAGCTCTTTGGCAATCAATGCGGAGTACTCTGCTACACGGTGGGAATGACCGCGGGTGTATTCGTCTTTTGCCTCAATGGTTGTAGCAAGCGTCTGCATCATCTGCAGGGACATTTTTTCGGTCTGCTTCTGCTTTTCCAGAAGTTCCTGCTTCTGGCGTTGCAGTTCCATGTCCTGGACATGGCTGGAGGTGCGGATAATATTTACAAAAAACAGAATGAGCATGCCGATACCGATAAAAATACCAGATAGTACTGGGACAAAATATGCGGAAATCATTTCCACTGCAACACAAAGCAAGGCAAGCAGCAGGCCAAGAAGCAGAAGATGGTCAGTGCGGCTCTGGCTTGTACGGATGTAAAGGCAGAGATGAATAAAAATAGTTAAAAATGTCACAGTAAGTATAATATGTGCAACCGGAAGCGTCTCAATATAATCTGCGATGCCCAGGGCAGTGAGACTGGTGCAGACGACAAAGTTGAGAACTGCAATTCCACCTATATACCTGTAAAGGCGGCGGTGAAGCCCCTGCTGGACACTGTCCGCATAGAGAAGCAGGGGAATGGGGCACAGCATGATCATGACGAAGCATAAGGAACCAAGAGAAGACGCATTTTGAACCAG
This sequence comes from Clostridia bacterium, assembly GCA_029101305.1. GTDB lineage: Bacteria > Bacillota > Clostridia > Lachnospirales > Lachnospiraceae > Blautia_A. The sequence continues at coordinate 9,808 of JAQXQS010000124.1, forward strand.
CAGCTGGCGAATCTTAGATTCCCCAAGCATCCAGATAGCGCCCATGACCATGCACCAGCCCAGGTATTCCATATCAAAGCGCGTGTGGTAAATGGCGCCAAGCGCAAAGCTGAATGAAATAGTGATCAGCCCGGCAAACAGGATGAAGAAAGCGATATATGTAGGAAGACCGAATTGATTGAAAATGGCCTGCCAGATATCTGCTTTGTTGCCACAGTAAACGGAGTTGACGATACCGGAATAATTAGTAGTGTAGGTAGTCAGCTCGATCCGGAGCTCTTTGCCTGCATCTTCGGAAGAAACCGGACAGAATACATAGCGGCTGGCAGAATTTTTCCCAACCAGGCGGGTATCATGGGTATTGTAACGCTCCCGCAATTCGCCGCCCACATAGAAATCTACATCCTGCAGGGAGGAGCGGATGGCGAAAGAGGTTTCGTTAAAATCCAGAGGAAGTATGGTGGTGATCACCATGGTCTGACCAGCTGGAAGATTATAATCACCGGGAACCGTGATTTCTTCGCTGGTTCCATCTGCTTTTTGCCAGGTGAAGGTGCCGGAGTAGAGAACGGAACCGGAATTGGTATCAGGTGTTCGTTCGTCAGTTCCGAAAATCTGCATATAAAGAAACCACCCAAGAATGGCAAGCATCAAAATATAGAAAAAATAACGAGAGCCCTGACAGACGGGGGCTTTTTTTTCTTTCAAGGTAATTCTCCTTTCTGAAGTAAAAGTGTATAGCCAGGTTTAAGTTTTTTTTCTGTAGCATAATTATACTACAAAAGTATGAAAAAGTCTTGTAAAAATCGGGCACAATTTAGAGTGCAGCCAATAAAAGAAAAACAGGCGCTGGATAATGAAGGCAAAATAGCTGGACATTTACAGGATTTTTATTATAATGAAAAAAAGAGAATCACCGACCGGAAAAACAAAATCAGTGTCTGCAAGAAACACGGAGAAGGAGATGATTTCTATGGAAAGTCTGGAACAGATCAATGAGAAAGAGATTTTGAAAAATGCAAGGATAGGTCTCTGGCGGGTTGAATTTGAGGGTAAACGGATTGTACGGTTCTATGGAAATGCTGTAATGGATGAGCTTCTGGGAATACAGAAGCCAGTGACTGCCGAAGAACGACTTGCCTTTTTCTTTGAACATATTCATCCAGATGATAAGGCGCTATTTCAGGAATATGTGAATAAACTGACAGAAGTGTGTACAGAGATCGTTTATCGTTACATACATCCCGCTTCTGGTGAAATGATGGTCCGCTGCGGCGGTTCCCGTGATATGTCAGTGAAGAATTATATCAGTGTAACAGGAATCCATCAGGATATTTCAGGTATGCTGCGGCTGGAGAAGAGCAGGGTAACGGAGCGATGGCTTACAGAGCAGAATATAACACTTCGTAAAGAGCAGGTTATGCAGGAGGATTATTACCGGGATCTGCTGGATGTGCAGAATTGTGGTCTGTTGGCGTACACACTGCCGGGACACCGGGTGATTCATATGAATAAGGAAGCTTTGCGTATGTATGGGGTTAAGGATATAGAGGAAGCACAGCACAGTCTGGGAATCATCCTTTCCAAGGTACATTATCCGGAGCCGGAGGTACGTGAGAAATTAAGGCGGCTTCGCAGCGAAGATGTGGTAGTGGATTATGAATGTATTATCAATCAGGGCCAGAAAAACGAGTGCCACGCAATGGCAAAGACCAAGGCTATTTATATGCCCAATGGAGAAAGAGCGGCAGTAACTACATTTATTGATGTTTCCGATATGATGATGCTTAAGAGGGCTTTGCAGCAGGCGAAAGAAGGAAGTGAAGCGAAGTCAGCATTTCTTTTTGCCATGTCCCATGACCTTCGCACCCCTATGAATGCCATTATTGGTTATGCAGAACTTCTTGAGGCCCATTGGGGGGAGAAGGAAATAACCTGGGATTATCTGCAGAAGCTGAAGGTGGCTAGTCAGTTCCTGCTGACGTTGATCGGAAATGTGCTGGAAGTATCCAGAATCGAGAATGGCAAGGAGACCATGCATGAAACGGTGTGGAATCCCCGCAAATTAAGTGAGACGATGGATATCCTTCTGAGAAATGAGATTGAAAGGAAAAATCTGGATATCACACGTCACATTCAGCTTTCTCATACCAGTGTAATGTGTGATGTGGCGAAAATACGTGAAATTCTTATGAACCTGATGAGTAACGCGGTGAAATATACTCCGGCGGGTGGAAAAATCCATCTCACGATCGATGAGCTTCCGGCGCAGACATCAGAACAGATAATATTGCGGCTCAGGGTGGAAGATAATGGAATGGGCATAGCAAAGGATTACCTTCCTCATTTGTTTGAGGCGTTCAGCCGTGAAAAGGATTCCGCACAGAGTGGTATTATGGGCACCGGACTGGGACTTCGCATCGTGAAATCCTTTGTAGACTTGATGCATGGAACCATTGAAGTGGAAAGTACACAAGGAGAAGGAAGCTGCTTTACCGTGGAGATTCCATTGCGGCTTGCTTCAGAAGCAGAATGCAGACAGGCTGCTGCTTCAGTGGCGAAACAGGTTTCCCTAGCAGGGAAAAGAATTCTGCTGGCAGAGGATAATGCGCTGAATGCGGAAATTACAACTACGATTCTGAAAGATACCGAGATTTATGTGGAACTGGCGGAGAATGGAGCTGAGGCAGTTTGTCGGCTTCAGGAGGCTCCGATAGGATACTATGACCTGATTCTTATGGATATCCAGATGCCAGTCATGAATGGATATCAGGCGGCAAGGACAATTCGTGAGTTACCGGATGCCCGGGCAAAAATACCGATTGTTGCAATGACCGCTAATGCTTTCGAGGAAGACCGCCAGGCCGCTTTTGATGCAGGGATGAATGCCTACGCCGCGAAGCCGATTGAAGTGGCGAAGCTGCTGAATGTGCTCGCGCAGACATTGGATGTGGAATAACTTCGGGAGAAAATAAACATGAAAAATCCATTACACTATCAGATATCAGAATACGATTGCGGACCTACCTCCATGTTAAATGCGATCATCTATTTATTTGAGCGGGACGAGATTCCGCCGGAGGTGATCCGGAACACCATGCTCTACTGCCTGGATTGTTACAGCAAGGAGGGCATTCCGGGAAAAAGGGGAACCTCCAGGGCAGCGATGATGTTTCTAAGTAACTGGCTGAATGAATATGGAAGCCTGGAAACAATGAGTGTGAGCAGTGAATATCTGTCTGGTGCGGATGTATACATAGGCGCAGGAAGCAGAATCAACCAGGCATTGAGCCATGGCGGTGTTGCTGTGGTCAGGCTGTTTCTTGATGAGCCTCATTATGTGCTTCTTACCGGTGTCAGGGATGGAAGTATTCTGCTGTTTGACCCCTATTACTGGGATGAACCTTATGAAGAAAAGGATATCCGTATTGATCTGGAGCATCCAAGAGAATACAACAGGGAAGTTCCTTTTCATTATTTTAACCGGGAGGAGGATGCCCTGTATGCCTTAGGCAAGACAGACGCCCGGGAAGCGGTGCTGGTCTATAACGAGAAGACCAGAATTCCGGTGGAAGAGGTTATCGAATACTTTATTTAATATAAATACCTTATCTGGTACAAATACTTTCTGTTATCTGACTTAAAGCATATTTGAAAGTCGGATAGCAGGAAGTATTTTTCTTTAAGGGAAAGGCTGTTAGCGGCGGTTTCTTGTATCTTTTTTCATTATTCTGTAATAAAATAGTAACAAAAATGTATTTTCCTCATATTTCCATCAAAATCTAATGATATTATGAATAAGGTAAAATGCGGGAGGAAAGAGCCGTGAAAAAAATAGAAATTCTTGTAGTAGAGGATGAGCCAAAGCTGGCACAGACGATCTCGGATTTTCTGAGGATCCAGAATTACGAAGTGGAAACTGTGCTCACAGGAAACAAAGCATTGGAATATTTTCTTCAGAATAAACAGAAGGTGGATCTGATCCTTCTGGATCTTATGCTACCAGATATTTCCGGATATACCGTACTGAAAGAGATACGAAAGATATCGGAAGTTCCGGTTATTATTTTGTCTGCAAGGTCGGCGATAGCAGACCAGATGAGTGGTTTTGAAAAAGGCGCAGATGATTATATCACGAAGCCGTTTACCCTGGCACTTGTAAAAATGCATATTGAAGCAGTCTTAAAACGTGCCGGGAAAATGCGTACCCTGCTGGAATATAAAGATCTGCAGGTGGATGTGAATGCACAGCTTATTTATTATAAGGAGAAAGTCCTGGAGACAACCAGAAAGGAATTTGACCTGATGCTTTATTTTATGGAACATCCTGGAGTGGTTTTGCCCAGAAATACGATTTTGGATGCAGTCTGGGAATACGATTACACAGGGGATGTACGGACCATTGATACCCTGGTGAAGCAGCTCCGCAAGAAGCTGGGTGACGGTGGTAACTATATACGGACGGTCTATGGCGTAGGTTACATTTTCGGGGAGGACAGCCATGAAAAGTAGATCAGGATTCTGGGAAAAGGGTAAGGCATCGTGGACGGTAGTCATTGTGTTTGCAATTGCTGCTATTTTGTACAGCGTCTGCTGTTATCCTTTATATACGGCGTCCAAAATACGAGTTATGCGCCAGTTGTATGAGGATATTCAGGATATGGATCTGGAAGACTTTAGTGAAGAGGACGAGGAAACACTAAATGATTACCAGAGAGAAAAGTTTGAACTGGTAATCATGGATGAGAATTACAAGGCAATTTATACCTCCAGAACCTGGATGCAGACAACGCACGTACAGAAGCAGATTGTGAATAAGATCGACTTATATACAGAAAAGGGAACTATAGAGGAACGGAATGTCGATACACGGCATGTGCTGAAATTCCGGGGGAAAATCCAACAGGGAGAACAGACTTATTATATATACATGAAAAAGGATGTCCAATCTGTATTGGAGCTCATGAAAGCTACCCGGATCTACCTGGCTGCAGTTTTGATTCTGATGGCAGTTTTTACTTATGTTTTAGAGAAGAAAAGTAAAGAGGGATTACAGAAGCGGGAAAAGCAGTCGGATTACCAGTTTCTGGAAAGTCAGAGAGAATTTGTGGCAAATATTTCCCATGAACTGAAGACTCCGCTGGCAGTAGTATCCAGCCAGGTGGAAATGCTGGAAATCGCAGGTGATAAAATTGACCGTTCCTATTATTATTCTTCCATCCATGAAGAACTGGATAAGATGTCCAAAATGGTAGGAGAGCTGCTGGATTTTTCCATGCTGGATAATGAGATGAGTGCTATGGAAATGAGCAGGGTGAATGTGTCAGAGCTGGTTGAATACCTGCTTCTCCGTTATGATGCCATTTTTCGGAAAAATGAGATCAAGCTGGAAACAGAAATTGATAAAAATTGTATTGTATATGGAAACCGGATGTATCTGGAGAGGGCGGTTAATAATTATGTGATGAATGCTTTTCAGCATACCGAGCAGGGCAAGCGTATCTGTATCACATTGAAGAAAGAGAAAAAACAGATACGTCTGGAGGTTTACAATGACGGGGAGCCGATTAAAGAAGACCAGATGGAACATATCTGGGATAGCTTTTACACAACTTCCCAGAAGAAGAAACCGGTTACGTCAGAAAATGATGTGAGAAATGTAGGGCTTGGCCTGTTTATTGTACGCAAGATCGTGACGAAACATAATGGAACCTGTGGCGCCAGCAACCAGGAAAATGGTGTCCTGTTCTGGATCAAGCTTCCGGAAATGCTTTTATGAGAACCGTTACGAAATAATTAGAATGGAAACAAGGAATTTAGAAACATGAAGAAATGGAAAAAGAAGACAAAAATAATCGTACTGCTTATATTTTTAATCTTACTTGTATTATTCGCGGCATTATGCTGGAAAAAGCGCCGGGGAATTTATAATACTTATATGAAGCTGACAGGCCAGGAAATCCCCTACTCCGTGAAGGAAAAAAGAAAAAAGGCTTATGGTTATTATGAGCAGAAGCTGAACGTATCTATGAATCTGGAAGATACTATTCCCATAGCAGAAAACGATGATTCCGCAGCAGCGGTAGAAACTACGATTCCCCAAGAGGAGACGTTAGTGGCAGCTTCTTATGAAATCGACAGGCAGCTGCAGGCTGAACAGGAAAATGGTTACAGCTGGGAAGAACCCATGGTGATCCAGAACCCTTATCAGAGTGCGCCGCTTACTGCCGTTGTGATTTTTGATACACCAGAAGAATGTGCAGTCCGTTTTACCGTGAAGGGAAAAACAGAGGCGGCAGATATCAGTGGAGAAATAGAAGCCAGTGTTTCCCACAGAGTACCGGTAATCGGTCTTTATCCGGATATGGACAATACGGTGGTGCTGGAGCTTCTGGATGAGAATGGAAAGGTAACTGCTTCCCAGGAACTGACGATTACAACAGAGGCTTTGCCGGAGAAGCTGACAGACGCAGTGAAACCGGTAAAAGTCAGTGGAGAATCTGCATTTGAGCTTACGATGGTGTATGGACAACAGACGACATATCCATTTGCTTACGACTGTATGGGAGATATCCGTTGGTATCTGAGCGGGGAAAAAACAACCGGTCTGTATATGTTGTCTAATTGCCGGATGATAGTAGCAGATAAGGCTGGATATGTCCCATCGCAGGAAAAACCGCAGCCAACCAATCTATATGAGCTGGATTATCTGGGGCGTGCATATACCATGTATTATGTGGCAGCAGGAAATCATCATGAAGTGATTGAAAAGGAGCCAGGAGGAAATCTTCTTGTACTTACCAGCTCACTGGAAGGACATATTGAAGATAAGATTCAGGAAATTGACAGGCAGACTGGTGAAGTGGTAAATGAGCTTATTATGGGAGACATTATCGACAGTGAATATGAAGACAGGGTTGACTGGACCCATTTAAATACCGTGTCCTACCAGCCGGAAACAGATACCATTGTGATCAGTCCGAGAAACCTGGAATCTGTGATCAAGATTAACTGGACGACAAAGGAAATCCAGTGGATCCTATGTGATCCGAGATTCTGGGAAGGCACGGAATATGAGAAATATGTACTTCAGCCAGAGGGCGATTTTGTCTATCATTTCCAGCAGCATACAGCATATCAGCTGGATGCAGACCTGGATGGCGACAGTGAGACTGTTGAGATCAGTATGTTTGACAATCACGCTGTGAAGCTGAGAAAAAAGGCCATGGAATATTACGATGGAAAGAAAGAATCCTATCTGCTGGTATATTCTGTAAATGAAAAAGAGAAAACAGTACAGCAGATTAAGAAGCTTCCGGTTCTCTGGTCGAATATTACCTCTTCTACTATTTATGATGAAGAGAGTAATCATATTTTTGGCATGAGTGGACATGTTAAAGTTGCGGAAGACAAAAGACATGGAATGACCTATGAATTTGATTACGATACAGAAGAGCTCATAAATCAGTTCAGCCTGAAAGATTATTTTTACCGGGCATCAGAAATGAAGCTTGATTATAACGACCTTGCCGCTCCTATGGAGCTGAAAGAAAATTATATTCTTGGTGAACTTTTCCAGCCAGTAAAAACAAACAAGTGGCTCTGGACGAAAAAACCGGAACAGATACTGGAAGATGAAGACGTTACGTTCCATCTTACGGGTCAGGTCCTTTATGTGGGGACTTATGATCATCAGATTTCCCAGATCCTTTTTCATGGAAAGGACAATACCTATGTGTATGATACGACAGATATCAGACTGCATGATGAGGATTATCTGGCGTATTACGAACACCTTCCGGTACCGCTGCAGGGATTGGCTGCAGATGAATATGAAATTTATGTAATGTATCAGGATGGATTTTATGATACTGCACAGAAAATTACGATAAAATAAAAGAAAGTGTTTACTCATACTGTCGACGGTTGGGGAGCACTATAGAGAGCAGATTTGAGGAGTGTGGAAAATGAAGAAAAAAGTTTTATTGAGGTTAATGGGAATTGTTTTGGCGGCTGGTATGATGGCTGGTTGTGGTAGCAGCAATAGTGCTACAGAAGAAAGCACGAAGACAGAAAGCGCAGCAGACAGCGAGGATACTGCTTCTGCATCAGAAAGTGATGACAAGGAAAGCACAGATGAAGCAAAAGATGCTGGCGTTCAAAACGCAGATGAAAACGCAGATGAAAATGCTGAGGAAGATACTGAGGCTGCTGCGGCAGAGGATTCTGAGGAAGAAGATAGCCAGGAGGAAGAGTCTGGCGAAGACGAAGAGGACGCAAGTGAGGGCACTAAGGCGAATACTGCAAGAACCAACAGTAACTATGGGGATGTAGTTTCAGTATCAGGCTGGAATATTACAGTGGAAGATGTGGAGATCAATTCTTCTCTGGAAAATGTAAGCGTGGATCTTGGCTATACAGGTGTGGAGACAAGCGATTACAAAAAAGAGGCAGATGCAGGCAAAACCTTCTGTCTCATTAAATTAAAGATTGAAAAAGATGGAAGCAAAGAGACTCTGGACTGGGCAAACCTGAAGCTGACAGATGGCGAAGGCAATGAGTATACCAGAATGGATGATGAATTTATTACAGAGCTTGGTATGACACGTATGGCAGGAACTTCTTTGAATTTTGGTTCAAACGAAGGCTGGATCGCATTTGAAATCAATGAGAATGCGGAAGGTCTGGAGCTTAGCTATCCATTTGAGGAAGAAGCATATAATTACGCATTGTAATGATACTGGAATACTAGAGCGTGTTTGAAAAGATAGTACAAGGAGGCCGGCATGAAGAATAAGAGATACCGGGAACTGGCTGCAATACTTGTAATGGCAACAATGGCAGCAGGTCCTGCTATAACTGTAAGTGCAGAAGAGAATACGGAAGCTGTATCCGGGCAGGCTGGGACAGACGATGTGGAAGAAGGTACTGCGGAATCTGCTGTGGATGCGTCGGATGCACATAATGAGGATACTGCATCCAAAAACACAGCGTCCGGAGAGACAGCATCTGCGGATACAGCATCTGAAGATACCGCATCTGAGAATACTGCATTGGAATTAACGGACCGATTCGCCCAGCAGACTGCAATAGACGAAGCGCTTCTTCAGGAAGCCCAGAATGGTTATTCCCTGGAAGATGCCTTGATCGTAGTTAATCCATATGGCACATCCCCTTTGAGCGCAGTTGCTGTTTTTTTCACAGAAGAAGCCTGTGGCGGAACTGTAACAGTAAAAGGAAAATCAGCAGAAAATGATGTGACTGGTACCTTTGAGACTGCCACGGATCACATTGTTCCGATTTATGGTCTTTACAATAACGATACCACAGAAGTTGTGATCACACTGGATGATGGAACATCCGCAACCTTCGAAGTAACTACCGAAGATATCAATGTGGATTACGGAACAATTTCCACAGAAATGAAAAGAGAGGCAAGCTATGATTACAATGATCTGACCTTTGTCTGCTCCACAATGGGCTCGCTGTATGCAGTAGATGCTGCAGGGGATATTCGTTTCTACACCAATATGGGCGGCTCCCTTGGTGTCCACCAGCTGGAAAACGGACATCTGCTTATGCCAGCTTCCTATGTATTAAAAACCAGTTATTATAAAGAAGGAATGATCGAGACAGATCTGATGGGAAAAATCTATGGAGAATATATGGTTCCCGGAGGACAGCATCATGATTTTGTAGAAATGCCAGATGGAAATTTACTGATAGCTTCCGATAGTCCGGATCTTAGCACGGTAGAGGATTATGTGATAGAGCTTGACCGTCAGACCGGAGAAGTGGTCTGGGAGCTGGATATGAAAGACCTGATGGGAACAGAAGATGGTCAGTCAGCCTCCATGGATTCAGATGGAAGCGAGGAGTCGGACTGGTTCCATAACAATGGCCTCGCCTATGATGAGGCGAATGACCTGGTTCTGCTTTCTGCACGACATAAAGATGCGATCGTTGCAGTAAAAATGGAAGATAAATCTATTGCCTGGATTCTGGGAGACCCCACAGGATGGGGAGAGGATTACCAGTCCTACTTCTTTACCCCGGAGGGCGAGGATTTCGAATGGTTTTATGCACAGCACAATGTTTCTATCCTTGATAATGGTGACATTGCTCTGTTTGACAATGGTACTGCAAAGGTAAAAAGGGTAGACGGTGAGAACCGGGTAAGCGGTGGTGATGTGTATTCAAGAGCTGTTGTTTACCAGATTGATACGGAAAACATGACAGTTTCCCAGGTGGGCGAATATGGAAAAGAACGTGGGGCAGACTGGTATTCAGACTGGATCTCCGGTGTGGTTTCCCTGGATGGCACGAAGGATCACTTGTGGATCACAGCAGGTTCCCATTTACACAGCGACGAGGAAAACCGCAGCGACTATTATCCAAAGGATATGTTTGTGCCAGGTCTTATCAAAACCACACATATCGATCAGGTGGATAATGGAGAGCTCAGCTTCGAGCTTACCATTTCCGGAGATACTTACAATGCACTTACCTTCCGTTCTTTCCGGATGCCTCTTTATACAGAGGGAAAGTATGATGTGGAAGCAGTTCCGGAAGTATATGGTACACTTGGGGAAACAAGCTATGAGGAAGCCGATGCAGATGTAAGCAGTGCACAGGCATTGCCGGATGGCTGGAATCTGGTTCTGGATGGAAGCAAGATCAGTGTAAACGGAAGCTTCCAGACAGATGCTGCAGCAGATGCACTGGTTCCTGGAAAAATGATCCTGGTAAGCGGGGATTCCCAGCGGGCTTATGCTTTGACCCAGTCCGCGGCAGCAGGTGATAATGGCACAAATGTGACTGTAAAAGGCTGGACGTCTGTGGATGGACTGGAAGGCCAGGACTGGGATATTTATCTGGATCTGGATGGTGTCCTTTACAACACCGGATATAAATACAGCCAGTCATAAATCTATATCTTATATCTGGCTCAGGTATTAAACGGACATGTCTGCTTATGCAGACATCACTATGAACGTAGCGTAAAATTCTTATTGATCGATATAAAACACCCTCACAGAGCGGCGGCCAATTCTGTAAAAGCAGAATTGACACGCCGCTTTTTTCTATCATGGTCTCAAATATGGTTACTGTTCAGAAACAAGAATGTGAAAAAGTGCTCGTATGTGAGAAATTAGCGAAAATAAATAAAACCAGTTGAAATTATAACGTGACCGTTGTAAACTTTAATTATAAAAACAGATTTGGGCAGCTTTCTAACATCAGAAAAAAGTCGTGATGCTGGGAGCTGTTTGACGACAAACATGTGCTTCTGGTGGAAGATAACATGCTGAATGCGGAGATCGCTACAGAGCTCCTTAAAAGTATCGGCCTGGTCGTTGACTGGGCAGAGAATGGAGCTGAGGGTGTGAAGAAATTCCAGGATTCTGGTGTAGGCGAATACTTTGCAGTGTTTATGGATATTCAGATGCCGGTTATGGATGGTGTGGAGGCTACAAAGTGCATCAGGGGATGTGAACGTCAGGATAATGACATTCCGATCTTTGCCATGACAGCTAATACCTTTGCAAGTGACCGGAAAATCTGCCGGGAAGCAGGAATGAACGGTTATATTGCCAAGCCTGTGAATATTAAAGACATTGAGAGTACTTTGATTGAGGGAACAGAATAAAGAGAAAGCATTTGACCTAAGAGTGATGTTGACAGAATAAATTATAGAAACTGTTCAGAGCCAACCTCCAAAATGCGACCCATTTCGTCGGTGTGGCGTATCCGCCAAATGGATTTATGTGCAAAAGTGTTCATTCATGCAAGCATGATTCACACTTTTGCACATAAATCCGCTTGACTCTGAACAGTTACAAATTAAAAATGCTGCAAAATCATTTTATATGGTGATTTTGCAGCATTTTCTTTTTTCTCATATCTGGGAAAAGCTCCGGCGGTATGCTGCCGGGCTGTAGCTTAGTGTCTTTTTGAAAACAGAACAGAAATAATTGCTTGAGGAAAATCCCAGCTGGTAGGCAATATCCGTGATGGAAGCGTTCGTGGTTTTCAGAAGCATCTGGGCACGGTCCATCTTCTGGAGGGTGATGTATTCTGCTGGTGTGATGCCAAGCTCTTCTTTAAATTTCGTCTTAAACCGGGACAGGGAATAGTTAGATTCCTGTGCAAGCTCCTGCAGGGAGATCGGCTCCTCAATATGCTGCTCGATGTATTTCAGGGCAAGACCGATATCTGAATTAAGCTGTTCGTTGACCTGTTCCTGGGGAGAAACGGCCGTGAGATAATTAAGGCTTGCCAGAACGCAGGTCAGATACTGGACTCCGGCAATGGAATCATCCGGGGTTCCATAGGAAATCAGGTTAAAAGCGGTGCGCAGCATGGAAATCTGGGAACTGCCTACATGATACAGATGCTGATCCATATTCAGAAGACGATAGCACAGGATATTGCTGTAATTCTGGTTCAGCCCAAGGAAATTATTGTGTTCCTTCAGATCCAGCTGCATGGCAAAAAATTCACAGCGGTTCTGTGCAATCGGTCCGGTGGTATGAAGTTCATAGGGACGGGTAATGAAAACATTATTCCCGGTGGAACAATAGCTGGTGCGGATACCACCCTTCATGACGTAAGTTTTCCGCTGGCCTTTTACCATAAAGTGGAGCTCTACAATGTCAGAATGATAGTGCAGGGGAACGGGGGTACCAGGTGCCATTGGTGTAAAATGGGAAAGGTTCTTCAGACCTGGAATCTTGTGTCTGTCTGCTGTCAGTATTTTTTTGTGTTCGTTCCATACATAGTCGTCAAATATTTCCTGTTCCATTCAAGTCGCCTCTTATCCTAGATGTCAGGTTTAAAGTCAGGTTCAAATGAGTTTGTCCAATAGCTGGAAACTGTAATTACTCTGAACAGTTACCGAAAATTATAAAATAGTACTAAATATTTTGCTGAAAGCAATTTTAAATTATTTATATTATACTATAACCACAGTTGAAAAGCAATTGCAGAGTGCCGGCCACCGCGGGGCAGGCATGCAGCTCAGAAAAAGAGTGACGGAAAAAAGAGGAAAAGTAACTGACATCAAGAGGGAGAAGAGAATGAAAAAAACAATTGCAGGCGGCGTATGGCCGGTTATGATCACACCATTTACAGAGGACAACAAGATCGATTATGATGCAGTCCTGAGAATCATTGAATGGTATGACAAGAATGGTGTTGATGGAATTTTTGCAGTATGCCAGTCAAGCGAAATGTTTGAGCTGAGTCCAGAGGAGCGTGTAGAGCTTGCGAAATTCATCATCAACAATACACCAAAGCATATGGGAGTTATCGCTTCCGGACACTGTGCTGAGAAAGTAGAGGATCAGATCCGCGAAGCACAGACTGTGATCGATGCTGGTGTAGATGCATACGTGTTTATTTCCAATCAGTTTGCAAAAGAGAACGAAAGCGAAGATGTGGCTAAGAAAAATATTGAATATCTGCTGGATCACATTGATGGAGATATGTTCGGTGTTTATGAATGCCCGGCACCATATAAGAGACTTTTATCTCCGGAGCTTTTGAAATGGTGTGCAGAAACAGAGAAATTCGCATTCCTGAAAGACACCTGCTGTGATCTTGACCAGCTGGAAGCAAAGTGCAAGGCTGTTGAGGGAACCGGATTAAAGATCTTTAACGCAAATGCAGCTACTCTTCTGAAGAGTATGCAGATGGGATGTGCAGGATATTCAGGAGTTATGGCAAACTTCCATCCGGACTTATATGTATGGCTTTGCAAAAACTATAAAGAGCAGCCGGAGAAAGCACAGGAGATGATGAATTTCCTTGGTGCAGCTTCCACCATCGAGTGCCAGGTATATCCGGTAAACAGTAAATACCATATGAATCTGGTGGGTGTGCCGATGACACTTAGATCAAGAAGACAGGATTATAAGCTTCTCACAGGAAGCAAAAAGCTGGAGATCGAAGAGTTCTGTGCAATCACAGACACATTCCGCAAGAACTTTTTCGCAAAGTAAATGTAAAATGGACTCAGAACCACTGAGCAGCCGAGAGGTATTTCTTAAGATTTGTAATTGGGGTTACAAATATACGTGAAACAAAGTAAAAAGGGAAACAAAAACACATATTGTGTAAAATCAGGAGGATGAGAGAATGAAAAAAAGATTAATGGCAGCAGTTTTATCAACAGCTATGGCAGCTACAATGTTATTAACAGGAAGCATCAGTGTACAGGCAGCAGATGCAGCTGCAGCAAATGACCCGGCAGTAGAGCTGATCTTCACATCTGTATCTGTAAGCGGTGACTCCCATACAGAGGCTATGTATGCATTTGCAGATAAGGTAGAGGAATTATCCGGCGGCTCCGTAACATGTAAATGCTATGATAACGGCTCCCTGTTCTCTTCTGAGAATGAGTTCGACGCTCTTCTGAACGGAGATGCTGACCTGGCTTATATTTCTTTCCCGACCATCGCAACACAGATTCCGTCCTACAGCATGTTTGCTTCCGGATATCTGTTCAGCTCCTATGAGCATATGACAAGCGTACTGAACGGCGATATTGGATTAAATAAGATCCGTCCGGAAATCGAAGAGAAGCTGAATATCAAACCTCTTTCCAGCTTCTATCTTGGAAGTCGTGTAATCAATACAAGAGAAAAAGAAATCAACAGCTACGATGACATGAGCGGATTACTTCTGCGTATGCCAAACTCTGAAGCATGGCTGTTCCTTGGCGAGGCACTTGGTGCCAACCCGACCCCGCTTTCCTTCAGTGAGCTGTACACCGCACTTCAGACAGGTGCTGTAGATGCACAGGACAATCCGCTTCCAAGTATCGAGAGTGCGAAATTCTACGAAGTAACAAAATACATCGCAATCACAAACCATGTAGTTGACTCCATTATGCCATGTATCAACGGTGACACCTGGAATGAGATGACAGAGGCTCAGCAGGAAGCTGTTACAGAGGCTATGGAATATGCAAGAGACGTAAACGACACAGCAAGACTTGACAGAGAAGCAGAGCTGATCAAATTCTTCGAAGAGCAGGGACTTACTGTTACCTATCC
Organism: Clostridia bacterium; assembly: GCA_029101305.1. Classification (GTDB taxonomy): domain Bacteria; phylum Bacillota; class Clostridia; order Lachnospirales; family Lachnospiraceae; genus Blautia_A. The sequence continues at coordinate 24,867 of JAQXQS010000124.1, forward strand.
TGACATCAACGAGTTCAAAGAAAAAGTTCAGGCTAAGTACATGGAAAACGAAGACATGATCAAAGACTGGGATATGGACCTTTACAATGAGATCCAGGCTATGGCAACTACAGAGGAAGCTGCTGAGTAACCAGGCGGTCAGGATAATATGTAAGATATGACAATAAAGCTATAAAACCGACGGTAAACTTGAGACATCTGTCTGACTTATAAAAAGAAAAAGTCCCAGGCTGCGTGCGGCCTGGGATTTTCACTAGAGTGTGTAAAAAAAAGGCACTAGAAGGGAACTGATGAAATACCTTCGAAAGGAGAGGAAACTGTGGATAAGTTCAAAAAGATCGTGAAAAAGATCGTGGATTTCCTGGGCGTAACCATTCCCAATATTACGTTCCTGGTAATTTTCCTTACATTTATGGTAACGATCATATCCAGATATTTTTTCAAAACTCCTGTAACCTGGAGCTATGAGGTATCTGTACTGGGATATATGTGGACCATGTTCTTCGGCGTTGGAAAAGCAATGGAAGCGGATGAACACGTAGTATTTGGTCTGGTTTACGATGCGGTGAAACCGCGCACCCAGTTTATTTTTAAAGTAGTTTATAACGTATTTCTGCTGATTCTGCTTGTAGTATGTTTTGTACCATGCTTCCAGTCCATGATCGGAAAGAAGATGGTGACAGGTGTGCTGAAGCTTCCATATACAGTGGTATTTGCGCCATTTATGTATATGCTTGCAGAGATCATTGTGAGAACCTGCATTAATATCAGAAATGCATTCAAAGAATACAAGGAAGGAGGAAAAGAATCATGAGTATGCCGATTATCATGCTGTTTGTTGTTATGGCCATCTGTTTCATAATCCGTATGCCTGTTTCATTCTCCATGCTTGCAGCTTCTATTACCTATTTTCTGCTTGCAGCCCCGGATAAGCTGGGCCAGGTATTCACAGTTATCACTGGAAACATGTTTGCCAACTATACCATGCTTGCAGCTCCGCTGTTTATTTTCATGGCAAATGTGTTAAACGAAGGTGAGGTAACAGACAAGCTGTTCTCCTTCTGTAATGGTCTTCTTGGAAGATTAAAAGGTGGTACAGCACAGGTTAACGTATTTATTTCCCTTATTTTCTCCGGTATGACCGGTTCTGCTATTGCAGATGCTTCCGGTATTGGTCTTATGGAAATCGACCAGATGAAAAAAGAGGGTTACGACGCAGAGTTCAGCAGTGCCATTACAGCCGCTTCTGCAACTGTAGGACCGATTTTCCCGCCAAGTATTCCAATGGTTATTTATGCCATGTTGTCTGGTGCTTCCATTGGTAAGCTGTTCATGGGCGGTATGGTTCCTGGCGTTTTACTTGCCATTCTTCTTATGATCTACGTTGCGTTTATTTCTCACAAGAGAAATTATCCGGCTGGTGTTGTCATGAGCAAGAGAGAGTTTCTGAGAGCTACATTACAGGCTCTTCCGGCACTTTTTACAGTTGTTATTCTTCTTGGCGGAATTTATTCCGGTATCTGTACTCCTACAGAGGCTGGTGCTGTTGCTTCTGCATATGCGCTGATCATCTCTGCACTGGTTTACAAAACACTGGGATGGAAAAAGCTTTGGGGTATTATTAAGAAATCCGCTGCCAACACAGCTACACTGGCTCTCCTTTGCGGAACCTCCATGCTGTTCTCCTACATTATCTCTCTGGAGCAGGTTCCGAGAGTAGTTGCAAGCCTTGTTATGGGAATCACAGACAACAAGTACATTTTCCTGTTTATTGTAAACATCGTATTCCTTCTTCTGGGCTGTGTACTTGATGTAAGTACCATCCAGCTGGTTTTCGTACCGATGGTACTGCCGCTGGTACAGGCTATGGGAATCGACCTTGTTCATTTCGGTGTTGTTATCTGCCTGAACATGATGATCGGTCTTTCCACACCGCCATTTGGTATGCTGTTGTTTATTGTTTCCGGACTTGGAAAAACGAAGATCAAGGGTGTCATACGGGAGATATTGCCGATGGTACTGATCATGATCGCATTGTTATTCCTTGTTACTTATGTACCGGATATTATCATGTTTATACCTAACAACTTCATGTAAAATATGATCTTGGGTAATGAGAAAGGGACTGTTTTGCAGTCCCTTTTGCTGACTTTTGAGGGAAATGGCGAAGGTTGTTTTGTAAAGGAAAGGTGAAAAATATGGGCACGATAGAGGAAATGAAGAAAATGCTTGCAGACCCGCCGAAGGAGTACCGCAGTGCTCCGTTCTGGGGATGGAATGATAAGCTGGAAAAAAAGAATCTGGGCGAACAGATCGCAGGATTTAAACAAGCCGGGATGGGTGGATTTTTTATTCATTCAAGAGAAGGCTTAGAGACAGAGTATCTTTCCACAGAATGGATGGAGGACGTGAAGTTTTGTGTGGATAAAGCACGGGAAAATGACCTGGAGCTGTGGATATATGATGAAGATAAATGGCCGTCAGGTGCTGCGGGTGGAATGGTGAGCCGGGAGAATCCGGCAGAGTTTACCGCAAGAGCGCTCACTATGGAGTGTGTACGGCCGAAGGATACGCAGCAAGAGGTTCGCGCAAATGAAGTAACAGATACAGAGATTATACAGGGAGTTTATGTAATCAGTACGGAGAATAATGGCAGATTTATAAAACGAATGAAAGAATATGCCACTTACGAAGAGGCTGTTTTGGCCTGCGGTACTGATGAGGAGATTCTCATCCTCCGCCAGGAAATTTCCGGAAAAAGTGAATGGTACAACGGCTTAATGCCGCCGGACAATCTGAACCCGGAGAGCGTAAAAGCCTTCCTGAAGTTGACCCATGAGCATTATGAGGAAGCCTTTGGCGGAAGCTTCCCGAAAGAAGTGAAGGGCTTTTTTACAGATGAGCCCAATTGCTGTGATTTTTACAGTGTATTTCATGAAGGAAGACCGTGGATTCCGTGGAGCATTGGATTTAAAGAATATTTCGTGGAAAAAAGAGGCTATGATCCCCAGGAAAAGCTGCCGTATCTGTTTTTTGACGGGGAGGAGGCGTCTAAGATCCGTCACGATTATTGGAAGACAGTGGCGCAGCGGTTTGAAGAGAGCTACATGAAGCAGGTTTATGAGTGGTGTGACGAAAGAGGACTTCGTACAACGGGACACATTTTATATGAAAATGACCTGGGGTACCAGACCCGTGTATGTGGTGCTGCAATGCCGCAGCTCCGCTATCTGCACAATCCGGGAATTGATCTTCTGGGTGCGCAGACAGATGAGTATCTGACCGTGAAACAATGTGCCAGTGTGGCGCATCAGTATGACCGTTCCATGACCATCAGTGAGGCTTACGGCTGTACTGGATGGGAGCTGGATTTTTCCACCCAGAAATGGCTGGGGGACTGGCAGTTTGCCCTGGGAATCACAAGAAGATGCCAGCATCTTGCTTTATATTCCATCACGGGCTGTAGGAAAAGAGATTATCCGCCTGTTTTTAATTACCAGAATACCTGGTGGGAAGACAATGATAAAATGGAGGATTATTTCGGCCGCCTGGCGTTGTGCCTTTCCCAGGGTGAGCCGGTACGCAAAGTGCTGATGCTCCACCCGATTTCCAGCATCTGGACCCAGTGCCGCAGTGACCGGGAGGAGGATTTCACCCATCTGGAAATGAACATGGGATGGCTGGATGAACATATTACTTCACTGAACCGGAAAGGGGAGTATTATAACCGGAGCGCAAAGGCTTTGACCGCGGGACATGTGGATTTTGATTTTGGGGATGAGCTTCTGCTGGAACAGGATGGCAAGGTAGAGAACGGAATGTTTATAGCTGGAAAGTGCCGTTATCAGGTGGTTGTGGTTCCGGGAGTATGCAATTTATTTGCAAATACAGTGAAGCTGCTGAAGGAATTTATTGGATCTGGCGGCACTGTGATCTGGCTGAAACCTTATCCGGTGATGATCGAAGGGGAAAAAATCTGCGGTGAAAAATATGGAGACATCCGGGAGCTTCTTGGCGAGGAAGCTTTTGTTCATACCGTGGAGCATGAATGGGAGCTGACGGAAGCTGTGAGAAGGTGCACCGGAATAGATTTCTCAGTGAGAAATGCCAGCGGGGCAGAAGACGGGGAGATTCTTTCTATGCTTCGTGAAACTGAAGATGGGCATATTCTTTTCCTCAGCAACCATGACCGGAACAAGGAACATCAGGTTTACATAAAGATAGACTGCGGGAATGTGGTGGAAGAATTTGATCCTCTGACGGGAGAACTCCATAAGGTAGATACGGTGAAAGAGCGCGAAGGTGTCTGCTTTACAAGAACATTTGCCACGGGAATGAGCCGAGTTTATTTTATCCGAAAAGAAAGAGCCTGGGAAGTATTAGAGCTTTCTGAAAAAGCTGCCACTTTCCCATACCGTCATCCTCATTATACAGATCCGGTTCTGGCAACTTTCGGACCGGATGCCAGATTTAGAAGGACTATGGAAAATGTGCTGACTATAGACCGGTGCACTTATGAACTAGGCGGAGAAGAAAATCCGATTTTTCGTTTGCAAAATGAAGCTTACGTCGGAAATAATATGGTAAAAGCTGATAAAATTGGAAAAGAAGCAGAATCAGGAAATGAGAGTAGCTTGGACCGGCTTTGCTTAGGCAATACGGGAGAGTCCGCAGAAATGGAAATCTGGCAGGCACAGCGGGAAATCCGGGAGAAGCTGCATATGCAGCAGGTTTATTACAATGGTGCACCCCAGAGATATACCTGGGTGGATCAGCCACACCCGTCAGATGGAACAGAGTTTGCTATGCATTTCAGATTTCATGTGGCGGAGGATATTTCCGGTGCGTGCAGCTTCGTGATCGAGAAACCGTATGGTCTGGAAGTATATCTGGACGGGAAAAAATGCGAGCAGACGGATTCCTGGTTTATTGATAAAGATATGATCTGTTTCAGATTACCTGCGCTGACAAAAGGAGCGCATAAAATTACAGTCAGAGGAGCATACGACCAGAAACGGGAACTGGAAGATGTATTTATAACGGGAAATTTTGCAGTTGATCTGGATGGAAATATTTTCCGGGAAAAAGAAATGATACACACAGGTGACTGGAGTATGCAAGGTTATGTAAACTATCCGGGAGGAATGATTTACCAGTACAAGGTTCCGCAGCTGATATCTGATAAGCAGGTTCTTCTTCATCTTGGAGAGTGGAAGGGAACTCTTCTGAAAGTCAGGGTAAACGGTCAGGAGGCTGGCTTCCATTTCGAAAAGAAGAATTGTGTTACAGATGTGACTGGTTTATTTGAGAAAGAGGAAAATATCCTGGAAATCGAAATTTCCGGAAGCCCCAGAAATATGTTCGGACCATTCCACCAGTCTTACACCGGCTGCAGCCGGATCAGCTGGGCAGACTTCCGCACAGAAGGCATGTTCCACACTGATGGAAAGGTGCTGAAACCGTATGGAATGATGGGGCAGAGTTATATTTGTGAATATGAAGAGCAGTAATTTCCCGATGCCACGGTTTGTTCCGCAGCTACGCTGCTCTCACAATCCGGGGGGCATGCGGAATTCGCTGATTTACTGCGTAAATCGCTATTTCCTCATGTTTGGCGGGTCAAAAGGTCAAAAGCTTTATCGTGCAAGCATGAACAGCTTTCTGACCTTTTGACCCTGGCATCATAAAAAAATGAAGTTACAGAGATTAGGAGGATTTACCATGATTGCAGATTATGCAGATAAATTAAGTTTATATAAAGAATTTAAAGATTACGCTGAAATGATTCAGCAGTTTATTGAAAGACAGAAAGCGGAAGAGCTTCCGGAAGGCAGATACGATCTGGAAAACGGTATTTTTGCATTGGTTCAGAAATATACGACCAAGCCACTTGAAGGTGCCATGATGGAATCCCATAAGAAATACTGTGATCTGCAGTATATTGCCAAAGGTGTGGAGCGGATTTACTGGGCATCCCTTAGAAATCTTACAGTAGTGGACGACAAGACGCCGGACGCGGATATTCTTTTTTACCAGAGCGGCCCGGAGCAGGGCTTCACCAGGCTGGAGCCCGGGATGTTCGGCTTCTATGGTCCGGAAGATGGACATATGCCGTGTATTACAGATAGTGAACCACAGGAGATGGTGAAGATTGTGTTTAAGATTCCGGTGGAAGGGTGAAATTATTAATACGTGAAGAGAGAAAACGCATTTCCAGTGATACAGATTGACAAGCTCTTTTCCATAAGCGTATACTATAACGTGTTAAAACCTGTTTTGGGAAAAGCAGGAGAGAATACATTTAGGAGGAAAGAGCTATGAAAAACAACAACAGTATCAAAACCGTAGTTGCCATTGGTATCGGTGCAGCGCTGTTCTTTGTGCTGGGACGTTTCGTTGCGATCCCAAGTCCGGTTCCGAACACAAATATCAGTCTTCAGTATGCAGTGCTGGGACTTCTCGCAGCAATGTATGGCCCGGTTGCAGGCGGACTGATCGGCTTCATCGGACATACCCTGATCGACCTGTCCTGGGGTGGAAGCCCATGGTGGAGCTGGGTTATCACATCTGCATTTGTGGGAGTAGTAGTTGGTCTGTTTGCGAAGAAGCTTCAGGTACAGGAAGGTGATTTCGGTAAAAGCAAAGTTGCTGTTTTCACTGTTGCAAACGTGATCGCACATGTAGTTGGATGGGTAGTTGTTGCCCCGGTACTTGACATTGTGATCTATGCTGAGCCGGCTAACAAAGTATTTGCACAGGGTGCATTCGCTGCAATTTCCAATACCATTACAGGTGTTGTAGTTGGCGGACTTCTGATTCTGGCTTATACTAAGACAATTGCAAAGAAAGGTTCTCTGGATCAGGAGTAAGGTAATTCAGAGGGTAATGCTTGCTGAGGCATTCGTGAAGCAGTTATTAATCGGATGCGAAAGGTAACATTTGAGATTAGGCTGAGACTTGTGCTCAGTCTTTTTTTGTTATAGAATAGTTAACAGCTCAGATCTAACCTCAAAAATATTTAGTTCTGAACCGTTACAAATAGTTTAAATCTGATATAAAGATGTATTATAGTTTATTCGTTTTTTGAGGTACTATATGACAGAGAAAAAATCTCCTATAATTTCTTTTAAAAATTTTTCTTTTCAGTACCGGGCACAGAAAAAGCCTACACTGAAAGAAATCAACCTGGACATTTATCCAGGTGAGCGTGTGCTGATCGCCGGCCCGTCCGGCTGTGGGAAAAGTACGCTGGCAGGCTGTATAAACGGACTGAATCCTTTTTCCAATCCAGGAGAATGTACGGGACAGCTTATGGTGGATGGCGTGGATGCTCCGAAGAGCAGCATTTTCCAGCTTTCCGCACATGTGGGAACAGTGCTCCAGGATCCGGACGGACAATTCATCGGGCTGACGGTGGGGGAAGACATTGCCTTTGCCCTGGAGAACAGCTGCATGCCACAGGATGAGATGCATCAGATCACCCGCCACGCAGCAGAATTGGTGGGAATCCAGGATCATCTGGGTTATGCGCCTCATGAGCTTTCCGGCGGGCAGAAGCAGAGAGTCAGCCTGGCTGGTGTCATGGTTGACCAGGTGAAAATCCTGCTTTTCGACGAGCCGCTGGCGAACCTGGATCCGGCTACCGGCAAACAGACTATTGAGTTGATCGATGAGATCCAGGAAAAAACAGATACGACAGTGGTGATCATTGAGCACCGCCTGGAGGACGTTCTTTGGCGGAATGTTGACCGTATTATCCTTATGGGGGATGGCCGGATTCTGGCAGACCTTCACCCGGATGAACTTTTGTCCACCAGTCTTCTTGAAGAAAATGGAATACGTGAGCCCCTCTACCTTACGGCTATGCGCTATGCCGGGGTGGAGATCACTTCTGGGAAAAAGCCTGCCCATGTAACGTCTGTGGTACTTGATGAGGCAGACCAGATGAAGGTGAAAAACTGGTTTCAGGCAGGTCCATCTGTGGAAGCTGCGGCTAAAGGCGAACCGCTGCTTGAGATCAAGAATCTCAGCTTCGGATATGAGAAAGGACAGCAGACTCTGCGGGATGTTTCCCTTACCATTCATAAAGGTGAAATGGTAAGCATCGTAGGCAAAAATGGTGCAGGTAAATCGACCTTTTCCAAGCTGGTCTGTGGATTCGAGACACCAGACAGCGGAGAGATTCTTTTCCAGGGAAAAGACCTTTTGCAGGAGAATATCCGCCACAGAGCGAAGCATATCGGCTATGTGATGCAGAATCCCAACCAGATGATTTCCAAGACCATGATCTTTGATGAGGTGGCATTAAGCCTTAGGAATATGGGAAAAAGCGAGGAGGAAATCCGGGAAAAAGTAGAGGAGACGTTGAAAGTCTGTGGACTTTACCCATTTCGGAACTGGCCGGTTTCAGCACTCAGCTTCGGACAGAAGAAGCGTGTGACCATTGCCAGTGTGCTGGTGCAAGATCCGGAGCTGATCATTCTGGATGAGCCTACAGCAGGGCAGGATTTTCACCATTATACAGAGATTATGGAGTTCCTTCGTGGACTGAACGAAAAAGGAGTGACCGTTGTGATGATCACTCACGATATGCATCTGATGCTGGAGTACACGCCGCGGGCGCTGGTATTTGCAGACGGCAGGCTGATCGCGGACAGAAGCGCGGCTGCTGTTCTCTGTGATCCACAGCTGATCAGTCAGGCTGCTTTGAAGGAGACCAGTCTTTTTACTCTGGCGAATCAGCTGGGAATCAGTCCGGCAGAGGCGTTTGTAGAGCGTTTTATTGAGGAGGACAGGGAGGTGCGAAGCCATGGCCGCTAAGACCGTATTGAATTATCTGCCCCGGGAAAGTGTGATCCACAAAATGACCGGAACCACCAAGCTGGCATTTTTCCTGTTGTTTACTTTTGCAAGCATGATTACTTATAATACCTGGGTGCTGCTGGGGTTATTCGCTGTGAGCCTGGCGGCATTTAAGCTGAGTAAGATCCGTTTCCGCGAAGTGCGGTTCATGATGATCTTTATGCTGGTATTTCTGCTGTTGAACAATCTGTTTATTTTTCTGTTTGATCCAAACCAGGGAACAACATTGTATGGCACCAGACATGTACTTTGCCATCTGTTCTGGCGGTATGATCTGACTGCTGAGCAGCTGTTTTATATGCTGAATATTTCCCTGAAATATTTTGTGGCGCTGCCAGTTGCTATCCTGTTTATTTCTGCAACGAACCCAAGTGAGTTTGCTGCCAGTCTGAACAGTATCGGGATTTCTTATAAGGTGGGCTATTCGGTGGCGATTGCGCTTCGCTACATTCCGGATATCCAGCGTGATTACCATAGTATCAGCCAGGCTCAGCAGGCCAGAGGCGTGGAGCTGGGGAAAAATGAGCACTTTTTTGCCCGGTTGAAGAATTCGGTGAATATTCTTCTGCCATTGATCCTTACCAGCCTGAACCGGATCGATACTATTTCCAATGCTATGGAATTACGTGGATTTGGAAAAGATAAGAAGAGGACATGGTACATGAAACGGCCGTTTGAGAAACGGGATTTCGTGGCGATTGGAATCGGTGTGGCGCTGCTGGCGGTCAGCCTGGCGGTGACCATAAAGTGGGGGAGATTTTATAATCCGTTTGTGGGATGAAAGTGAATAGAGGGAATGAGTAGGGGCTGCCGCTTCACAATTTGTTGTGATAGTGCGCAGCTCCTTAATTTTTGGATAAGATAAGAGACAAGTTTAAGGCAATTTATTAAGATAACGTAAGATAATACTATTGACAGAAATTAGGAAAGAAGTTACTATGATATAACGCATTGCGTGTATAAAAATGATACTGAACCAAGATGTTTGTTTATGAAAGGGTAGTATATCGTATGAGTAGAAGGGGAAATGTTGATATTATTGCAGATTCAGATGGTAGAAAGATTGTTGTAATTCGCGATATACGATTTAAAGGAAAGAGGAAAATTAATTGGGAAGATGTTAAGGCATATCTTCGAACTTATGTAGGAGAATTCTATAGAATTATATCTGATGATGAAATTATCTATATTGGAAATGATTTGCCGAATGAATATACTGGATCAAAATATACCTACAAATTAAAAGGAACTGTTGCAAAAGCAAAAGCAAATGCAACACAGGGATTACCAGAGTTATTGAAAATAGCACAAGGTGGAAATTACCGGGAAAATAGTGAACAAAAACATAATCGGAATGCTAAATTTGGATGGTATAGATATGATTCATATTTTGCGTTGCCGATATATGGTGAAAAGAACGAGGTCGAGAGATATAATATTTTTCATGCGTCTATGATTATAAGGCATTCAGAAGATGGAAAAAAGTATTTGTATGACATTGTAGATATAAAAAAAGAAACGGGCAACCCGCTTGAATCATAAGATTGTACACGACACAAAACCCATTTCTTTATTTAAAGAATAACTTGGAAAGAAGAGTTTGTCAATGTAATTTTGAAAAAGGTTTTACTTTATAAAGTGAAAAATTATTATAAATAATACATTGATTTTTATAGATTGGAGAATAACTGTGAGCAGGGGAAAAGAAGTAAAAGAATTACGGGAAAAAATGGGAATGAACCGAAGAGAATTTAGTAACTATTATGGAATCCCATATCGAACAGTTCAGGATTGGGAAGCTGAAAAGCGGGAACTTCCGGATTATCTTTTGCGCTTGCTGAAATATCGGGCTGAAATAGAACTAAAAGTGGGAAAAGAGAATGTTGAAATTATTGAAGATTCAGATGGTCAAAAATTGTTGTAATTCGTAATATACAATAAAATACATAGCATGTTACAATGTACGAAGCAGTTATAATAAAAACGATAAACTACAGATATTACAGGAGGAAAGATACATGAGCTGTATAACTACATACACAAGAAAACATTTCGACCCTGTTCATCCGGAGCCGGAAGGAATCTGCATCCAGGATATTGCCCATGCATTGTCCATGATCTGTCGTGGAAATGGGCATGTAAGTACCTTCTGGTCAGTTGGTGAGCATTGTATCTGCTGTGCAAAAGAGGCATTGGGACGGGGGTATTCCCATCGGCTGGCGTTGGCTTGTCTTCTTCATGATGCAAGTGAGTGTTATATGTCTGATGTGCCAAGACCACTGAAACAGGAAATGCCAAGATATAGAGAGATAGAAGATCAGCTTCTGGAAGTAATCTATGAGAAGTTTCTGGGAAGTATGCTGACAGCTGAGGAACAGCGGCTTTTAAAGGAAATTGATGATGATCTTCTGTGGTATGACTTGGAGATTTTGCTGGAGGAGAAGCAGCCGGGGGAGGCACCGAAGCTGCATTTTGAGCTGGATTATACGGTTCGGGATTTTGAATCGGTTGAGAAGGAATATCTGAAGCTGTTTGAGAAACTGTTGGCAGAAGATAAGTTATGATCCGCGAAAAAATTACAACTTAGCGGTTAAGAATTAAGCAATACAAGGAATATGTGACATGGTCAGAAAGGAATCATACTTAAGAAAATGAAATACAAGGTTTTGGAAATCCAGGAAGATCTGGATTTCGGGTGCGAGGAAAGAAGTGAAGATTCTCCGGTGATGGCAGTGGTGTTGCTGAAGGGTGAGGATGGAAGCGAGAAGATGACCCGGCAGGTGGATCAGATGCTTTATGACAGGGAGATTAATGTGGGAGATTTTGTCGTGTTTGATGAGAGCATGAAACTAAAGAAAAAAGAATGAGTTTTCTAAAATTGTGATTACACCAGGAGGTACCATAACAAATGGGACATTTATATTTCGTAAGACACGGACAGACAATCTGGAACGTAGAGAATAAAATCTGTGGGGCGACAGATATTGCACTTACAGATTTTGGCCATGAACAGGCAATTGAGACTGGGAAAAAGATTCTGGAAGAGGGAATCCAGGCGGATGAGATTCTGTATTCCCCACTGATCCGGGCGGCTGAGACGGCCAGACATATTTCAGAAATTACAGGGATTCCAAGGCGGGAAGAGCCAAGGCTGACGGAGCAGAATTTCGGAAAGTGGGAATCCACACCAAGAGATGGCGCCGATTTCCGAAAAGCCAAAGAGCTTTTTGCCTGCAATTATGAGGGAGGGGAATCTATGCTCCGTCTGGCTCAGAGAGTTTATAATCTGCTGGATGAAATCAAGGCAGAATCCAGTGAGAAAACTTACATTCTAGTGGCCCATAACGGAATCGCCAGAATGGTACAGTCTTATTTTTATGATATGACAAATGAGGAATACGCGGCATTTGGTGTGAAAAATTGCGCGGTTGTACGGTATGAATTCAAGTAATTGTTCAGAGCACGATTTCGGGTATATTTGTCAAAGATGTTTCTGTACAATTACATTTTTATAAAAAGGAGAACACAAAACCATGGGAAAAATTATCGATTTATCATCAGTACTGGAAAAAGAGGAGAAATTGCAGCGGGTGGAGGATTTTCTGGAAGAGCTGAAGGATGATTTCGCCGAGCTGATCGAAGAATATGAGGAGGATAATGCAGACCAGGATAAGCTGGATGCAATGACAGATGCTTTGGATGCGCTGGAAGATGCCTACGATATTATATCGGATATTGTGGCAGATGAAATATAAAAAATCCTAAAAACCTATTGACATAGTAGGATAATAGTGGTAATATCCATTTATCAGATGAAAATACTAGGAAATTATAGAACAAAGAAATTATACTACTGTAAAGCGGTGCAGAATCTGTCTGGGAAATATTTCAGTCCTGGTATATTATAGGAAGTATTTTTCAACGTCAGCCTGCAGACCGGGAAAGGAATGGATATGGCATACTATAAGGGAACACTTGGATTAATTGGAAATACTCCACTTGTTGAGGTTACGAACATTGAGAAAGAGCTTGGACTGGAAGCAACCATTCTTGTAAAGCTGGAATACTTTAACCCGGCAGGAAGCGTTAAGGACAGAATCGCTAAGGCCATGATCGAAGATGCAGAGCAGAAGGGAATTCTTAAAGAGGGTTCTGTTATCATCGAGCCTACTTCCGGTAATACCGGAATTGGTCTTGCATCTATCGCTGCAGCGAAGGGATATAGAATCATTCTTACCATGCCGGAGACCATGAGTGTTGAGCGTAGAAACATTCTGAAAGCATACGGCGCAGAGCTTGTTCTTACAGATGGAACGAAGGGTATGAAAGGCGCCATTGCCAAGGCAAACGAGCTTGCAGAGGAGATTCCGAACAGCTTTATCCCAGGACAGTTTGTGAACCCGGCGAACCCGGCTGTTCATAAAGCGACTACAGGCCCAGAGATCTGGAGAGATACTGAGGGCAAGGTAGATATCTTTATCGCAGGAGTGGGTACTGGTGGAACACTTACCGGAACAGGTGAGTATTTGAAGGAGCAGAAGCCGGACGTGAAGATCGTAGCACTTGAGCCTGCTACATCACCAGTATTATCAGAGGGAAAAGCCGGCCCGCATAAGATTCAGGGAATCGGCGCAGGTTTCGTTCCAGAAGTTCTGAATACCAAGGTTTATGACGAAGTGTATAAAGCAGAAGCTGAGGATGCTTTTGCAACAGCCAAACTTCTTGCACATAAAGAAGGAATCCTTGTAGGAATCTCTTCTGGTGCTGCATTAAAGGCTGCAATTGACTATGCGAAGAAACCGGAGAATAAGGGTAAGGTGATCGTTGCACTTCTTCCGGATACAGGAGACAGATATTATTCTACACCATTGTTTACAGAGTAAATAAGAATTGAAGCAGCCATTCAGAAAATGACAGAAGATCAGCAGGTCTGATATGCATTGTGAACAGAGCATATCAGACCTGCTGATTTGTAATTATGATTGTTTTTTTCTGTATTGATCCGGTGTCATGCCTTCCACTTTTTTGAATGCTCTGAAAAAATAACGTACGTTATTATATCCTGACAAAAGAGCAATCTGATACATTTTCTTATCTGAGGAAATCAGTAATTCTTTTGCGTGTTTTACTCTTACTTTATTTAGATAATCAATAAAACTTTCCCCTGTTTTCTTTTTAAAAATATGGCTTAAATAACTTCGGTTTACATAAAATAGGGAAGCGGCAATCTCTACACTGACATTTTTCTGATAATAATGTTCGATATATGTCTTTACATTATTAATCAGATCTTCGTCTCCATAGATCTCCTGTGTAATAAAGTTATTTGCAATATTTGTAAAAAAAGTTCTGTAATACCGATAAAGTTCAGACAGACTGAAAATTATATTTACTGCGTTTTGCGTATTTGCTTCTGTACGCATGATTTGTAATTCCGGTATGGAATAACTTAACATATAACGTACTTGACCGCTGATGTGATAGCAGTTAAACTTTATATCCGCTATGGAAAGGTCGGGTATTCTTCGATAAAGGTCAAATAGTTCGTCTATCAATTTACCTGTTTCCTCTACTCGTCCTGCTTCTACAGAAAAAACCAGTCTTTCCATGTTTTTCCATGGAATCCTTTTGGGAAGCTCACTTTGCTCGATATATTCGAATACATTCTCAAAGCTGTCTGTTTTCTTTTGATTCAGAGCAAGTATAGTTTCTTTAAATGCACCTGTCAGTTCTGAAATATTTGTATGTGCTGCGCTGATGCCATAAAGTACTTCCAGTTTACATTTCCAGAACAGCGAAGAAAGTTCTTTGATTATCTGTCGGACATATGTATTTTCCAGAAACAGTTCTTCCTGTGGAAATGTCATGATGAGAAATCCCAGGTTATCCGAATTTGAATGCGCTATAAACAAAATATTACTCTCATATTGATTTTCCTGTATAAAATATTCTATTTCTTCTTTTGGAAGGGCTTTTTCTGAATACAGTGTAATCAGTACGATTTTTCTTTTCTGAAACATGAACCGTATCTTTCTGGAAACAAATTCTCCTGCACCTGTCAGATGACCTTCAATTATATTTCGGATTATCCCAAGATCATAATTTACCTGTGATTTTTCATAATGTTCTGTTTCAAGCTTGGTTTTTACAGTCTCGGTTTCTATTAAGTCTATTTTTTTTATGACTTTCTTTACAGATTCAACAATCTCTTCTGTACTGAAAGGTTTTAAGATATAATCTATAACTTTGGCGTGAATAGCCTGCCGCATATATTCAAAATCCTGATAACCGCTGATAACGATCAAGGCAATTTCCGGATATTGCTCCGACAGAATTGGAAGCAGGGCAGTTCCATCCATAACAGGCATTTTCATATCTGTTATTACAAGTTCTGGATGGACAGTATTGATTAATTCCAGCCCCGCCTTGCCGTCTTCTGCTTCACCTGCGCATTGCAGGATATCAGATACAGGAGCCAGTTTTTCAATGGTTCCTTTTCTTGTTAAAAATTCATCGTCAATAATAACATATTTGTACATTTGCTGCCTCCTACTGTAAAATCGGAACGCGTATTGAAATTTTTGCACCTTTTTCCGGCTGCTCATCCAGGAATAAACCGTAATTTTTTCCGTAATACAACTGAATACGGGTATGTATATTTTTTATGCCTATGCTTTGGGCACAGCGTTGTCCTAATTCTGAAAATTTAGGTTCTTTATTCAGCAGTGATTTGAGCTGGAAAATTTTTTCAGGAGAAAGACCAATTCCATTATCTTCTACAGCTAATATCATGTCAGATTTTTCTATTCTGGCAGTTACCTGAATTTTGTCTCCATTCTTACAGTAATTTAATCCATGATATAAGGCATTTTCAACAAGGGGCTGAAGAATTAGTTTCAGGACTACAATATCTTTGCAAATTTCAGGAACAGCTATTTTCAGGGTATATTGATGATTAAAACGAATTTCCTGAATTATGGAATAGTCTGCGGTATGACGCAATTCTTCCCGGAGAGGAACCAGTTCACTTTCTGTTTTTATACTATAACGGAACATTCTGCCAAGTGCCATTGACATTGTGGAAATGGCAGGGATTCTTTCAAGTGTGGCGATGCTGTTAATAGATTCCAGTGTATTATATAAGAAATGAGCATTTATCTGGGACTCCAGTGATCGCATCTGCGAATCCAGTAAAATCAGTTTGTTTTCCAGCTCGTTTTTCACATAAAGGTTCTTGTCATCCAGCATTTTTTGATAGGAAGCATACAAAATCCCAATCTCGTTGTTAAGATTAAAATACGGAACTACTGATACATCTGCAGTCTCTTCTGGCTGCAGCATTAAATCGCTTAAAGTAGTGATCGGTTTTGTAAGACTGTTTGCTAATATCATGGAAATCAAAATTGCAACGATAATGCTGGTAAGTATTACTGCAACAAGCGTGATCTTTATAATGCCAAATTGTCTGTACAGTTCTTCCTGATTAATGAATACCTTTAAAACAAGTGGATCCAGAGTCAATTTTTGCTCATATTCCAAAACGTTTCCATTTTTGATAACAGAAGAATCTGTTGAAGAAACAATCTGATCATTATTATAAATAACAAGACGGGCAATAAGTGGCATTGGATTTATTTCCTCAAGGCTTAAAAAATGGGGATTGCAGTCGACCATTAAAATGCCCAGAAAACCTTTATCATATATATCATAAAGTGCAGTACAAAAAGATATGGATTCCGAAGGTTTCCCATCAAAAAAATCTTTTTTACAGGGACCATACAGATAAGTTCCGCCGTGTAAAGAAAGCGTTTTTTTATACCAGTCGTTGTCTAACGGATCATATTCAGGCTTTACATTGATTCCATTTCCGTAACCACTTCCCAGAACTGTTCCATTTGGTAAAAAAAGAAAAATACCGTTCAGATCATTATTGTTATAATAATAATTCTGCAAAGATATGCGTACTTTTTCATTGCTCTGAAAAATGTCTTTACTGTCTGTTATGTGATTTGTATTACGGTAGCGTTGGATGTTATCTATAATGGAATTATGGTTTTCTCCTGGCAAGTATAGTGCCTCCAGAATATGTTCAAGAACATCCAGAGATTCTTCTGTATGAGAGGTACATATTTTTAAAATATTATCAGATACCTGGCTGGTTTGGGTATCAGCTAGCTGCCGGTATCGACTGTAGGTATATAATGATGTTATAAGCACTGGAAGAACAGATATGATCAGAAATATGATTAAAAATTTATTACGAAGTTTCATTCGTTAGTCCTTTCCTTTTTGAGAGCAACCATTTCATGCATACTCTTGTATTTATTCTTACATACAGATATAATTTAAGCCATAAAATTTATTTGCTTAAGTTACTTTTTGTTACAATCGATAAGGAGTTTATGTCAATGAAAATTCGCAGCCTTTTTCGTTTCCCTTTTCTTGCTGGTGTTTTTTTGGCTGGTGTCTGTACGCTAACAGTATCTCAAGCCACAGTAAAAGCATCTGAATCAGCTGAAGAAGTTCCTGATAGTATAACAATTATGACTCCGTTATACTCAGAGACTTCTTTAAAAAAATTCTTTGAAGAAGAATATCCGCAAATACGATTGGACATACTTTCCTATCCGGAAGATCAGTATTACACAATTTTAAAGAGTCGTCTTTCTACCACGCAGGCAGCAGATATCATTGATGTTCAATTAGATTATGCAGGTCCTAACGGCGTAAAAGAACTTGGCCCTGCCGGCTATTTATATCCTCTTTATAAAATATCAGAAAATTCTTCTGACGGCAATGAAGAAAATCTTCTCGTTTCTGAGGGAAATGTTTATGGAAAAGCCCAGTTGAAAATGACGCTGGGGCTTACTTATAACAAATCTGTTTTTGAAAAATACGGACTCTCTTATCCGGAATGCTGGGAAGATTTTTTAGATTGTTGTGAAAAACTAAAGGAGTATGGTATTCAGCCATTGGTTATTGAGGGACACAATAAATCCAGTTTTCAGTATCCTCTTTATCAGATTGCCGCCAATCAGCTGTATCCTTACTTTGCAGAATATGACAGTAAGCTTCGGTCTGGCACTGCTAAATTCACGGATCCTGGTACCTGGGATCATATATTTGAAACTTATATTTCACTGTTTGAACAGAATTATATAAGTAAAGAATGCCTAACCTATAATATGGAAGAAGCTTCCGCACAATTACTGAATGGAAATGCGGCTATGATGTTTGATACATCTCTTAATTACAATTCATATATTAACACGGATTCTTTAAGAAATACATTTTATTTTGCTCCGTTCCCTGCCAATCACAGGGGAGAACAATTATATGCCAGTGAGTCTTATGTCGGTGGTTTGAGTATTAGTGCAGCGTCAGAATACACCGTTTTTTTGAAGAATGTTCTTGTAAATTATAATAATAAGCTTCAGCAATATAATAATTCGAAAAGAACTGCATTCTCTGATGAAAAATTCTCTGATCTGCCAGTTTTTCCTTTCTGCAATCAGGAATGGCCAAACGAGGTGGAAATAGTCATGGAATACCAATTATCCTCCTATCTTTCCGGAGCGACTGAAAGTATTTCTGACATTACTGGGGCCATGCAGGCAGAAATAGAAAAGTAGACCTAACATTTGTACATCATTTTTTTAACAATAGTTCTTCCGTCTTCTGTTATTATCAACTTACCAATTAAATTTTGAAGGAGGAAGGATATGAAGAAAGCAACAAAACAAGGTACTGTACTTTTTATCAGTGCAGCTATGACTGCAGGCGCTTTTTCCCCAGCCCTTGTCATGGCAGAGGGAACAAATCTTAAAGAATCATCAATCAGTGCTGCTGAATTTGAAGAACCCGGAATGGAGTATCGCCCGGGAGTACGCTGGTGGTGGCCTGGTGGTGCAGCAAAAACAGAAGACCTTATTGCACAGATTGAATACCTGGCAGAAAACAATTTTGGAACGGTAGAAATCAATCCATTTAATAATGGATATGTAATGACAGAAGCTGCTCAGGAAGATCTGGAAAATATTTTAAATTACGATACTCCTGAATATTATGAAAAATTAAAAGCTGTGGTTGCTGCAGCGGCAGAAAAAGGAATTACAGTTGATCTGAATATCGGTTCAGGCTATTGTGCAAGTGACGACTCCGTTCAGCAGGAAGACACCATGGGAAATATGGGACTTGGACGAACAACGGTTTCCATTGAAGAAGATGCTGTTGGTGCAGAATGCACACAGGATGTGCCGCCTGTTGAAATCAGTTCTTTATATCTTACTCAGTTAACTCCTTTTGCATATGCTTACTGTGCGCCTGATGGAACAGAAGGAACCTGGACTGGTACAAATGCGAAACTCCAGGCCGTTATCATTTCAAAAATTGTAAGCACAGAAGGCGCCAATATTATTGATCCGAATGCAGGGATGTTTGGTGCATCTGATGAAAACGCAGATCCTGACGCGGAGCCTGTTCCACTGAATTTTTATGATCCGGAAACAAAAGAGGTTACAAAATCTTATACCAAACAATATGTTTTAGATCCAGGGAAAACAACGGTTATTCCTGTAGATCAAATTAAAGACGGAAAAATAACGTTTACCCCAGACGAAGCAGGAGATTATGAAATCATTGGTCTTTACAATGAAGATTCTAATAGCGTCGGAATTACAGAATTACACTATAATCCAGATAAAAGAGACTATGTAGTAGATCATCTGGATGCAGATGCAGTTGCAACATATGTAAAGAACTGGATTGAGGGAAATGACGAATATCCAAGTGATCTGCATACAATTACCGAAGAGTACAATGATACCCTCCGTGCTGCATTTAATGACAGTTACGAGTTCCATAATGATAATTTTTATAATGATAAAATTTATGAAGCAGCAGCTGACAGCAATAACATTCTCGGCTATGATTTTTCCAAGTATTTGCCGATTATGTATGACATCGGATCTGCCAATTTTAACCTTGGTATGGTAGCGAATCCGGAGAACCCGGAAATCACATATCAGACAACTGCAAATAATCCACTTACCTATGATTTAAGTGAAGATGAAATTTCCAGAATCAAGTATGATTTCCAGCAGTTAATCGACCAGGCATTCCAGTCAGGTATGGAAAGCTTCAGCAAAACATTGGCAAATTATGGTCTTGTCTACAGACAGCAGGCCTATAATCCGCCAATTGATACCTTAAAATCTTCCAAATACGTAGATATTCCGGAAACAGAAGGATTGGATGAGCTTCA
Source organism: Clostridia bacterium (assembly GCA_029101305.1). Lineage (GTDB taxonomy): Bacteria > Bacillota > Clostridia > Lachnospirales > Lachnospiraceae > Blautia_A. The sequence continues at coordinate 44,992 of JAQXQS010000124.1, forward strand.
GTTAAAGCGTGTTACATCTGGTGCACACCTTTATGGAAAAAATCTTATTACTTCTGAGGTATATACTTTAGGAAGTACACCTTATACGTTAACACCGTCCTTTATTAAAGAAGGCTATGATCTTATGGCTACTTCAGGTGTTACCAATTTCTTCTATCATGGATTAAATGCTACGTACTATGGCACTGATGAACAGAAAGAAGCAGGTGTATGGGGAGAAGAAGGATGGCGTGCATGGCCGACTATAGGAATCGAAACAAATGAAACAGATTCTCTCTCTGATTATTACAAAACTCTGAATATGTACAGTGCACGTAATAATTATGTGATGCAGGCTGGTACCCAGAGTGCGGATGTAGCAGTTTACATGCCATTATTTGGCTCTGTTGAGGCGAATGATACGATTAATACACTGAACACAGAGGGATATTTATATGATGTTATGAATGACGATGTGATTCAGAACGAGCTTTCCACAGAAAATGGAAAACTGACTGTTGCAGCTTCCGGAATTACTTATGATGCACTTATTGTTGATAAACAGTCTCTTCCGACAGCAACTATGGAAAGTCTGGAAAAGCTTTCTGAGGAAGGTGCGAATATCGTATTTTTTGGAGAACTGCCAAATCGCCAGCCAAGTTATCTTGATGGAGCTTATCAGGAAGCAGATGCCCATATCAGTGAACTTTCTGCTGATATGCAGAAACAGGAATCTGTAAAGACTGTAGCCACTGCGGATGAATTAAAAGCAAGCCTTTCAGAAGTTGCAGATCCGGAAATCACCTATGCTTCTAATGAGCAGGTAAGAATGAACAGAAGAACCCTTGAAAGCGGCGGCGAAGTTGCTTATATCCGTAATCTGGATCAGGAAAACAGTAATGTGGTTGACGTTCAGATTGCTGAAGGTCTTTGCAATGGTTATCTTCTTGATCAGAATACGGGAAAAATTTATAGTACAGATATTTCCTCCGGTACACTTTCTCTTGAATTGAAACCAGATTCCTCTATTATTCTGCTTTGTGAAACAGAAGGAAATGGATATTCTACTGCTGAAAACGGGAAACCAGAAGCGCTTGTCAGCGAGACAGCTTCTACTGTCGAAACAGGTGCTGTTACCCTTACTGTTACTGCAGATAACATTGGTACAAATGTTCCTTCTGATACTGCAGAAACAAAAGTTTATGAGGGAGATGTTCTTGGTGATTGGGGAGATGATTCCTTCCAAAATGGAGAATTAAAATACGTAAGTGATGAGGGCATTTATAATACAACCTTTACAATAGATGATCTCGCTCCTTATACAAACGGGGAAAAATCTCTTGTTTTAAGTCTTGGCGAAACCAAGTATGCAGCAGAGATTATTGTAAATGGTGTTAATCTTGGTCAGCTTGTATATGCACCATATGAAAGAGATATTACTTCGGCTCTTACAGAGGGAGAAAATACTCTTGAAATTCATGTGCAGCCACTGAGACATAACCGTCGTGTTGGCTTAAGAGAAGCCTATTTAGCAGATCCTGAAGCAAATGCAAAATATGAATACTATAGTAAAACTGTAGAAGGTTCAATGGGAGCTGATCCGGTTGTTATGGGCGGCGGTATTGTGGGACCACTTACTTTAAATGTTATTGGATAAGCATGTAATGATCTTAAAAATGTAGTATTAAATATGTGAGTTTAAGTATGAAACGAAGTTGTCGCTTTACGCAAATTTGTAAAGCGGCAGCTTTGCTTTTTCTTATTGTATACCTAAAACTAAGTGCAACTAACCCTATTGACATACTAGGGTATCTTATAGTAACATAATTCAAATGTGATCTATGGGAATGGAAGTCCTAGCTGTTTATTGTTTACTGTTAGGAGAGATTCCTGTTTAGAAATAAACTGCAGCAGGAGGAAATCAATATGAGTGAAACAACCGCAACCAAAGAACAGCAGAATAAATATGAAAACCTTAAGGAGTACTTACGCAGTCTGGGAAGCGTAGCGGTAGCTTTTTCCAGCGGCGTAGATTCTACATTTCTTTTAAAAACGGCTCATGATGTGCTGGGGGATAAATGTTTGGCAATCACTGCTATGTCCTGCTCTTTTCCAAAGAGAGAATTGGAGGAGGCGAAAGCTTTCTGCGAAAAAGAGGGAATCCGCCACATTACGGTAGAATCTGAGGAACTGGAAATCGAGGGATTCTGCCAGAATCCAACAAACCGCTGCTATATCTGCAAGAAAGAGCTATTTGAGAAAATCTGGGAAATTGCCAGAAAAGAGGGCTTGAATGCAGTGGCAGAAGGTTCCAATATGGATGATAACGGGGATTACAGACCAGGTCTGCAGGCAGTTGCAGAACTTGGGGTAAAGAGTCCGCTGCGTCACAGCGAATTATATAAAGATGATATCCGTGCACTGTCCAAAGACCTGGGGCTTCCAACCTGGGAAAAACAGTCCTTTGCCTGTCTTTCCTCCCGTTTTGTATATGGCGAGACCATTACAAAGGAGAAGCTTGGCATGGTAGATAAAGCGGAGCAGCTGCTTCTGGATTTTGGTTTCCATCAGCTCCGCGTCCGTATTCACGGAACACTTGCCAGAATCGAGGTTCTGCCGGATGAGCTGCCAAAGGTGCTGGATAACCGAGAGCAGATCGTGAAAGCATTTAAAGAGTACGGATTTTCTTATGTAACAATGGATCTTCAGGGGTATCGCATGGGAAGTATGAATGAGACCTTGAAGAAATAAAAATCAGATCAGGCAATTTACGTTGTGGTGGAGAAAAGTGTCGTTGGAGATATTTTTCTTCACCACATTTTTTATTAAACCGCATATAAGCATTTCCTGAGAGGTTCATTCGCGCCACAAATCCTGTCATCCATGCCATTTCCTTTCTTTTCCAAACAAAGTCCGATAAGATAAATTTCAGCAAACGGAAATGTCTGCTTACGCAGACATCACAATATGAAAGTCGATTGTTCCGCACCTCTGGTGCTCCCACAATCAACGACTGTATTCGTAATCCGGGCTATCGCCCTACTTACTCATATAGTCTAGCCTGTGCGATATCCATAAATCCACCATGCAAGCATGGTGAATTCATGGCTGCCGCACAGGACTTTCATAGTAAAAACAGGAGGTAAAAGGAAAGAGATGAAGAAAAAAAGAAGTCACATTTTCCGTGGACTTGCCAGCATTTTCCTTGCATTGATGGTGCTGTTCGGAACCGTCATGTCAGTGGCACTTAGCTGGGAAGGCCGTGTAAACGAGCTTCTGGGCATTTCGGATGACACTTTTGTGAAAAGCCAGAATCCCGATGACTACTATTACAAGTCTGATTATGAAGATCCGGCAGATCTGATCAAAGCAGAAATTGCCCTGAATACCAGAATGGAAGCCGAAGGTGCGGTGGCACTGAAAGGTACACCGGCTGTTGATGGAACCGGAGTTACCTTATTCGGAATGCGCAGCCAGGCAATGCAGTACGGCGGCTCCATGGGTTCCTTGGTAGAAACCAAGCAGGCAGTGCGGCTGGCTGACGCACTGGAGGAATACGGATTTTCTGTAAATCCGGCGATGGTTTCCTTTTACGAGGATATAGAAAAAACATATGCGCCGACCAAAGCTGCCGGTGGCAACTGCGTAGATACAAACGAAGGTTCTACCGTGAACGAAGTTCCTGTAAAAGAATACTTTGCAGTTTCTCCGGATTCCATGGAAGGCTACAAAGACGCAGCAATCGTAGTTCTCGGAAGAGACGCAGGCGAAGGTGCCTGCTTTTACCCAGGAGCAGACGGAATCGCAGATCCGGAGGAATTTTCCAACAGTCCTACCGGAAACATCTTAAGCCTGTCAAATGCAGAGAGAGCGCTGATCAACTATGTAGAAAACCAGGGCTTTAAGAAAATTGTGGTTCTTCTTAACTCCGCATGTGCAATGGAGATTGAAGAACTGAAACAGGATGACGCAGTAGACAGTATCCTCTGGATCGGAAATCCAGGCTGCTATGGAACATACGGAATCGCACAGCTTCTGAAAGGAGACGTGCTTCCATCCGGACATCTCACCGATACCTATGCAGTGAACTCTGCACTTGCACCTGCAATGAGAGATTACGGTGCATACGTATTTACAAATGCAGACGATATTGACACATCTTCCAACAACGCCCTGCGAAGCAGATGGTATCTGGCAGAAGAAGAGAGCATTTACATTGGCTACAAATATTATGAAACCCGTTACTTCGATTCTGTTCTTGAACAGGGAAATGCATCTCAGGCTTTGACCGGTGAGACTGCAGATGGCGGAAAAGTATGGGATTATGACAATGAAGTATCCTACAGCTTTGGATATGGCGTAGAAGGTTCCTCTTTCTCCGAGGAGATTACCGATGCGAAAATCGACTGGAGTGGGGAAACTCAGTCCGAAGTTACGGTAAAAGTAACAAACACCGGCGACAATGCAGCGAAACATGCAGTTCAGCTTTATGTTTCCCTTCCATACACTGATTATGACAAAGAAAATGGTGTGGAAAAATCTGCAATTCAGCTGGTTGGATATGGAAAAACAGGAGAGGCACAGGAAAATTCCTTCGAGGATGTAGTTCTTCTTGAGCCAGGAGAAAGCGAAGATGTGACTGTCACATTTACCGCAACCGACTTGTATTCCTATGATATGACTTATGAACATGATGATGTAACTGGTGCATACATTCTGGAAGCTGGAGATTATTATTTTGCAACTGGAAATGGCGCCCATGATGCAGTCCAGGGAGTTCTGAAGGAACAGTATCCGGACAAAATGAAAGATACAGAGCCGACAGGTGATGTTTATAAAGAGACTGTTGATTCTGAGATGACTT
>JAQXQS010000125.1 GCA_029101305.1 Clostridia bacterium
ATTGGGCTTTTGTATGGGAAGCTGTACTGGGTTTGGTGTGCCGGTGGCGAAATACTTTGGTGCTGGCAAAATCGACCAGATGAAAAACTATGTATTTAACGGTGCACTTCTCACAGCAGGAATTGCAGTGATCCTGACTACAGTCTGCTCTGTTTTCTGTCCGCAGATCCTGCATATGCTTTCTGTGCCGGAAGATATTTATGATAATGCTTATGCGTACCTGCTGATCATATTCCTGGGTATGCCCTTTACCTTATTGTACAATTATCTGTCCAGTATTTTACGATCCGTTGGAGACAGCCGGACCCCGTTTATGTTTTTGGCGCTGTCTGCGATCCTGAATATTTTCCTGGATCTGTTCTGTATTGTGGTGCTGAAATGGGGCTGCGCAGGTGCTGCTATTGCTACCATCACAGCGCAGGCAGTCAGCGGAATTTTGTGCCTTATTTTTATTGCGAAGAGGATGAACCTTCTTTGGCTTTCCAAGGCTCATCGGGTGGCAAATAAAAATGCAGCCAGCGAGCTTCTTATGATGGGAATTCCTACAGGACTCCAGTTCTCTATTACAGCTATCGGCAGTATGGTAATGCAGTCTGCCAATAACGGGCTTGGAAGTGTGTATGTTTCAGGATTTACAGCGGGAATGAAGATCAAGCAGTTTACTATGTGTCCTTTTGATGCCATCGGCACTGCAGTTTCCGTATTCTGCAGCCAGAATCTTGGGGCAAAACAGCCGGATCGTATCCGCAAGGGCCTGAAACAGGGAATGGCGGTTGCTGTGGCATATGGTGTTTTTGCGGGATCGATCCTGATCTTTGCGGGAAGACCATTATCTATGATTTTCGTAAGCAAGGGCTCCCAAGATGTGCTGGATGCGTCTGCAAAATATCTGCGCTGTATGGGATATTTCTACTGGACGCTTGGTATTTTGAATGTATCCCGTATGGTAACCCAGGGTCTTGGTTTTTCCACAAGAGCCGTATTTTCCGGTGTGACAGAAATGATCGCCCGTACCATTGTCAGCCTGGGATTTGTAGGCACCTTTGGATTTACGGCAATCTGTTTCGCAGATCAGACAGCCTGGGTGACTGCAAGCCTTTATATTGCACCGACTTGCTTCTACTGTATTAAGAAGGCAACCAGAATGATTATGGCGGACGAAAAGATTGTGCAGAATACGGTATAAGAATACTAGAGCAAGTTTCCAACGTGCTCTGGAGCCTGCCCTTAAAATCATTCCTGCAATCTGCACGCCTCACTTTGCGGTGTGTTTCACCCGAATTTGGTTTTCGTGGCCCAGAGTTGTTTAACTATAAACTCCACAAAAATCACAAATAACTTACATATAGAACACAAGAAAATGCTCTATTCTTCTTACTGTAATCAAAAAGAAGAAAGGAGCATTTTTTATGAAAACAATGCAGAAAAACAAAGGGTTGAAAGTAAACGGAAAAGGGCTGGCACTGGGAATCTGTGCAGCAATTCTGGGAACTGTTGGTGTGGCAGGTATACCGCAGGCAGTAGTATGGGCGTATGCAGAGAGTTATACGGATGCAGACGGAAAGAGTGTGACGAAAGTTTTTCAAAATGGGGACACAGATACTGTGACTGATGAGATGGATGAAGTGACAGCAGTTGAAGCAGGAAATGATGCAGAATCTACTAAAGAATCAGCTACAGAGGATTTTTCCGTAACTGTTGTGCAGGATGGACAGAATCCAGATGATAAGGCGGATATAGAGATTGCGCAGGATTCGGCTGCAGACCAGGTTGGTTATATGGCGGACGGGAATAGTTATATTTATAATGCGCTAGGGCTGGAATATGATGAAGAGCAGAAAGCCTGGATGTGGAAAGGAAAACCAGTTTATGCGATCTGGTTTGGAGATGCGGGATTGACTATTTATGGAGATGTAAAGCCGGAAGGTGAGAATTGTCTGCATATTACATGGGAAAGCGGGGATGGAACTGCTACATTTAAGGTGCAGGAGATGACGAAGGAAGAATTGCAGAATGCGTATGATGAAAATGGGGACGGGACTTATTGGAAATAGTGGGAGACTGTGGTTTCCAGGACGCGCTTTCACAATGTATATCCACCGCTTTTTCGTGTAAGATAAGAGGAATAAAATAGGGACACAGGTTTTACAATAGAATAGAACTTATTTTTGAGGAGACATCCTATGCTTGGAAAGGCAATAAGAAAGGTGGTTTTACCCATTTTGCTTGCCGCCCTCATGGTGGGGGCTGGCTGTCGGATTACATATGGGGAAGAACAGGAGAAAAGGACAGAGGATAATACAAGTGGCAATACAGCTGCGCCCGTGGTGGAGCAGGAGCCAGCGGCTACAGATGATACTCTTGTGCAGGCACCTTCTGCTCTTTTAATGGAAGCCAGTACAGGCACTGTAATTTACGAAAAGGATCCGGATACCAGGCGAAGCCCAGCGAGTATTACGAAGATTATGACGTTAATCTTGATTTTTGATGCGTTGGAGAATGGTACACTGAAAATGGATGACATTGTAACCACCAGCGCCTACGCGAAATCTATGGGTGGCTCCCAGGTGTTTTTGGAAGAAGGGGAAACCCAGGACGTGGAGACGATGATCAAGTGCATTGTGATCGCCTCTGGAAATGATGCCAGTGTAGCAATGGCAGAGCATATTGGAGGCAGCGAGCAGGAGTTCGTGCGGCAGATGAATGAACGGGCAGCTGGCCTTGGAATGAAAAATACCCATTTTGTGGACTGCTGCGGACTGACAGACTCCACGGATCACTATACAACAGCCCGTGACATTGCCCTCATGAGCAGGGAACTGCTCACAAAATATCCGAAGATCCTGGAATATTCCTCTATCTGGATGGAAAATATCACCCATGTAACCAGACAAGGTTCCAAAGAGTTTGGATTAACGAACACCAACAAGCTTCTTCGCAGCTACGATGGCTGTGTAGGATTAAAAACAGGAAGTACCAGTCTGGCAAAGTACTGCGTATCTGCTGTGGCGTCTCGAAATAACATTACCTTGATTTCTGTAGTTATGGCAGCACCCGATTACAAAGTCCGCTTCAAGGACGCCGCGGCCATGTTGAATTATGGTTTTTCAAAATGCAGTCTTTACATTGATGAAAGTCCTGAAAAGCTTCCGTCTATAGAAATCCGGAAAGGAACCAAGCCCACCACAGAAGTAAAATATGAAAAGAACTTCCAGTATCTGAGCACCGACGGCAAAATCATAGACGAAGTGGAGCGGAAACTGAATCTGGAAACACAGGTTCAGGCCCCTATAAAAGAGGGCGATATTGCCGGTACCCTGGAGTATTACCAGAATGGTCAGAAGCTTGGCGAGGTCAATATTCTTTTTACAGAGACTATAGAAAAAGCTACCTATAAAAATTGTCTGGAAAAGTTATTAAAGTTATTGTAAAGAACGTAGTGTGGCAGGAGAACCTGATTTTTGTCTTTGCCCCTGAACGGACATGTCTGCTTAGGCAGACATGTCCATGAATGAAAGTCGATTGCGACCCGCCATTTGGTGCTTTCACAATTATAATAAAAATAGTTGTACAAATTGCAGAAGCATTTTGACAAAACAGTCCTCGTCGGTTTATAATAAACTCTGTATGAAAATTTTTGCAGCTGTCATACAAAAATACGGCTGCAAAAGCGGAGGAGAATCACATGAAACAAGAGAAAAAACAGCCTGGCAGACTGAAAATGCTGGCAGGCTATTATAAACCATATAAAGGACTGTTCCTGGCAGATCTGTTTTTTGCATTTCTGGGTGCTGCAGTAACACTGGTTATTCCGTTGCTTGTCCGGTATATTATGAATTCAGTAAGTGAGATGCCGGCGCAGGAAGCCAAGGCAGTTATCCTGAAAATCGGTGTGGGAATGCTGGCACTGATCCTGGTACAGCTGGGAAGCCGCTATTTTATCACTTATTACGGACATATGATGGGGGCTTACATTGAACATGACATGCGAAATGAGATCTTCAGCCACTATCAGAAGCTTTCTTTTGCGTTTTATGATAACCAGAAGGTAGGCCATCTGCTTTCACGGATCACAAGCGACCTTTTTGACATTACAGAGCTTCTCCATCACGGACCAGAGGATATTCTGATTTCTGTGATCAAGCTGTTTGGAGCATTGATCATTCTTCTGAGCGTGAAACCCCAGATGGCACTGCTTTGCTTCGCGGTTGTGATCATTATGCTGGTTTATGCACTTGTCTACAATAAGAAAATGAAAAGTGCCTTTAAAGAAAACCGTGTGCGTATGGGTGAGATCAACAGCCAGATCGAAGACAGTCTTTCCGGAATCCGTGTGGTGAAATCATTTGGAAATGAGAAGAGAGAAATTGAGAAATTCCGGAAAGGAAACGAACGCTTTGTAGATGCCAAGCGTGTGACTTACCGCTATATGGCGGGATATCATGCCGGAATGGATGCCTTTACGACCTTGATCACAGTTGTGGCATTGGTTTCCGGCGCCATGTTTCTGGCATCCGGAAGCTTAAGTGCTACAGACCTTGTCACGTTCCTTTTGTATATTAATAATTTTACAGAGCCTGTTACCAAGCTGGTAAACTTCACCGAGCAGTTCCAGAATGGTTACAGCGGCTATGACCGTTTCCTGGAAATGATGTCCATTGCACCGGATATTGAGGATGCACCAGATGCAGTAGGGCTGGATCATGTAGAGGGCGATATCCGTTTTGAAAATGTTTCCTTCCACTATGAGGATAATAACGAGAAAGTCCTTTCCCATGTAAATCTGGAAGTGAAGCCCGGAGATTATGTGGCACTTGTAGGTTCTTCCGGTGCGGGAAAAACCACACTTTGCAGTCTGATCCCCAGATTTTATGACGTGACAGAGGGTGCAATCTATCTGGACGGAAAAGATATCCGTAAGATCAAGCTGAAGGATCTGCGCAGCCAGATTGGAATTGTACAGCAGGATGTTTACCTGTTTGCAGGCAATATTATGGAAAATATCCGTTATGGCCGGCCGGATGCCACAGATGAGGAAGTGATCCGGGCGGCGAAGCTGGCCAATGCCCATGATTTTATCATGGAAATGCCAGACAACTATGGTACCGATATCGGCCAGCGTGGTGTGAAGCTGTCCGGAGGACAGAAACAGCGTCTTTCCATTGCGAGAGCATTCCTTAAGAATCCGCCAATCCTGATTTTTGATGAAGCCACTTCCGCACTGGATAACGAGAGCGAGAAAGTCGTACAGGAATCACTGGAGCGTCTGGCGAAGGACAGGACTACATTTGTGATCGCACACAGACTTTCCACGATCCGCAATGCCAGAAGAATCCTGGTACTGACGGAAGACGGAATTGCAGAAGAAGGCACACACCAGGAATTGATGGAGAAAGACGGTGTTTACGCCAAGCTTTGCAAGGCAGGATTATAAAAGAGCTTCAGAGTCTGCGGCAGATGAAGAATCATTTTTGTGGGAATACGCGCTGAGGCGAAACTAGAAGGGAATCAATACAATGAAAGAAATAAAAACAGAAGACGCAGTAGGTCACATTCTTTGCCATGACATAACCCAGATCATCAAAGATAAGAAAAAAGGAGTTCTGTTTTCCAAAGGACATATTGTAAAAGAAGAGGATATCCCTCTTTTACTTTCCGTTGGAAAAGAGCATCTGTTTGTCTGGGAAAAGGAAGAGGGCATTCTTCATGAAAATGAAGGCGCTGCTATCTTATATAAAATCTGTGCAGGAAATTCCATGCATGGAACGGATGTAAAAGAGGGAAAAATCGAACTGGTGGCGGATGAAGACGGTGTGCTGAAAATACGCAGGGATGCCCTTCTGGCTGTGAATTCCCTGGGAGAGATGATGATCGCCTCCCGCCATGGAGATTTCCCGGTGAAAAAGGGGGATAAGCTGGCGGGCACCAGGATCATTCCTCTTGTGATCGAAAAAGAAAAGATGGACAAAGCTGTGGAAGCAGCTGGCCCGGAACCGGTTTTTTCCATACTTCCTTACCATTTCAAAAAGGTTGGGATTGTAACAACTGGAAGTGAGGTAAAAAAGGGGCTGATCCAGGATACCTTCACTCCTGTACTTCGGGAAAAGCTTGCTGAGTATCCTACAGAGGTGATCGGCCAGACCACTCCGGGAGACGACAAGGCACAGATCACCGCAGATATTATGGAATTCATCCGCCAGGGTGCTGATATGGTAGTCTGCAGTGGTGGCATGAGTGTGGATCCTGACGACCGCACCCCAGGAGGAATCCGTGATACTGGAGCCAGAGTGGTGACATACGGTGCGCCGGTATTGCCGGGAGCCATGCTTCTCATTGCATATTTTGAGAAAGACGGAAAACGGATTCCTATTCTTGGTCTGCCGGGCTGTGTTATGTATGCGAAACGTACGGTATTTGATCTGGTTCTGCCCAGAATCATGGCAGATGACGAGATCTTTGCAGAAGAGGTGGCAGCGTATGGAGAGGGCGGTCTCTGCCTGAATTGCAGCGTCTGTACATTCCCGAACTGCGGATTCGGAAAGTAAACGAACGGTGTGCCACTTGTGGAACCTGAAAATAAAAGGAGATTTATGGAAAAATTCCAAACAGTAACCTATGAAATCCACAACCCCAAAATAAAAAACAGAGTGAGTTTTGCCGTATTGGCAGACCTTCATGGAAATGAATTTGGGAAAGAGAACCAGCAGCTATTGGAAGAAATCGAAAAATATGCGCCGGATGCAATCCTCATCGCAGGAGATATGGTGGTACGGATGGAACCGGCTACCCTTGGAACAGCGGGCAAACTGTTGGGCACGCTGGCTCAAAGATATCCTGTTTTTTATGGTATGGGAAACCATGAAACAAGAATGAAGGCAAAGGAGCATATTTACCGGAATGAGTACCTGGAATATGAAAAGACGCTGCGGCAGCAGGGAATTCAGGTGCTGGCAAATGAGAAAAAACCGGTTTCCCTGGCTGGAAATTCTTTTATGATAAATGGATTGGAGCTGCCTCTGGAATATTACCATAAACCTTTTTCTCCAAAGCTTTCCGGAGAAAAGATGGAAGAACTGATGGGAAAAGCAGCTTCGGATACAATAAATATTCTGTTAGCCCATAATCCGAAATATGGCAAAACCTATTTTAACTGGGGGGCAGACCTGATCTTGTCTGGACATTACCATGGTGGTGTGCTTCGCTTTTCCAGGCATGTAGGTGCCATTAGTTCCCAGTTTATACCATTTCCCAGATACTGCTGCGGTGATTTTTACCAGGGACACCAGTGCATGGTCGTAAGCGCCGGGCTTGGAGAACACACAGTTCCTATTCGGATCCACAATCCGAGAGAACTGGTTTTTATTGATATGAAACCCTGAGCTTGTTTGAAAAATCATTCCTGCAATCTGCACGCCCCGCTTTGCGGTATATTTTGCAGAAAGCCTTTTTCAAACACGCTCTAAGGGAGAGAGGAAAGTTCATGGCAATTCCCGTAAAACTGAATGTTTTTGAAGGACCGCTTGACCTGCTCCTTCACCTTATAGATAAGAATAAAATTGATATTTATGATATACCGATCGTGGAGATCACAGACCAGTACATGGAATACATTCACGCCATGGAAAAAGAAGATCTGGGTGTTATGAGTGAATTTATGGTCATGGCAGCCACACTTCTGGATATCAAATGCCGGATGCTTCTTCCGAAAGAGGTGAACGAGGAAGGCGAAGAGGAAGACCCAAGAGCTGAGCTGGTTCAGAAGCTTTTGGAGTATAAGATGTATAAATATATGTCTTATGAGCTAAAGGACAAAATGGACGATGCCAGCGGCGTATATTTCCGGGAGCCGGATGTGCCCAAAGAGGTGCTCCAATACCGGGAGCCGGTAGACCCTTCTGAGCTTCTGGCCGGGCTTACCCTGGAGAAATTGAACGAGATTTACCAGTCAATCATAAGACGGCAGGATGACAGGCGGGACCCCATCCGAAGCCAGTTTGGCAAGATTGAGAAGGAAGAGGTCAGCCTTTCTGATAAAATGCTTGAGATGAAAGAATTTGCAAAGACTCACAGAAAATTCAGCTTCCGTGAACTGTTGAAAAAGCAGTGTTCCAAGGTACAGGTGATCGTTACCTTCCTTTCAGTGCTGGAGCTGATTAAAATGGGACATATTCACGTGGTCCAGGAGGAGATTTTTGACGACATCCAGATCGATGTTGTGACAGAACCGGAAACCTGGAAGAATCTGACAGAGTTTGCAGAGGAAGAAGGATAATATATGGAAATTAAACGACTAGAAGGTGCCATTGAGGCCATTCTGTTTGCAATGGGGGAATCTGTGGAGCTGGGGCAGATCGCGAAAGCAATCCAGCAGGATAAGCCTACGACAGAGAAGCTGATCCATAATCTGATGGATAAATATGAGGATGAGGGAAGAGGAATCCAGATCATTGAGCTGGAGGATTCTTATCAGCTTTGCACCAAACGGGATTATTATGGTTGCCTGATCCGGATTGCCATGCAGCCCAAGAAGCCTGCCCTTACAGATGTTATGCTGGAGACCTTATCTATCATTGCATATAAACAGCCTGTTACGAAAGCAGAAATCGAGAAAATCCGTGGTGTAAAAAGTGATCATGCAGTAAATAAGCTGGTAGAATATAATCTGGTAAAAGAGCTGGGAAGGCTGGACGCACCGGGAAGACCGATCCTTTTTGGTACCACAGAGGAATTCCTGCGGACTTTCGGAGTGCAGGGGCTGGAAGAGCTTCCAGCTGTGGATCCGGTGAAAATGGCAGACTTTAAAGCTGAGGCGGAAGAAGAAGTACAGTTGAAGCTGGATGTGTAAGAGGTTCCAATATATAAAAGAGATTCTAGAGCCTGTTTGAAAAATCATTCCTGCAATCTGCACGCCCCACTTTGCGGTATATTTTGCCCTCTTTCAGTCAGCGTAGCCCGCTACGCTTCCCTCAATCGGACAAAATCTCCCACAAATTGTGACGCACATCTTCCAGAAAGCCTTTTTTAAACACGCTCTAAGGCTTTTCGCATTATGATACAAAAAAGAGTAAGCCGCAGATAAATTACGGCGTATAAGACAGGAGAGGATAAAATGCCCACAACATATGCACATGATTTGTTTGGTCAGAAGATATACAGACAGATGCCGGATGAGGTGAAAAAGATCATCCGCAGAAACGGGGAACTGTATCGGATCGGTCTTCATGGACCGGATATTTTCTTCTATTATTTTATTTTCCAAAATCATGTAAGCCGTGTAGGATACCGTATGCACAAGGAAAAAGCCTGTGCATTTTTTGTCCAGGGGATGGAACAGGTCAGGGAGACCGGGGATGAGGCCCTTCTTGCCTATCTTCTTGGTTTTGGCTGCCATTACCTTCTGGATTCTTCCTGTCATCCTTTTGTCAATGAGATGAATGACAAAGGCATCATTTCCCACAGTCTCCTTGAAATCGAATTCGACCGGTATCTTATGGAAGAAAATGGGAAAAATCCTTATTCCTATTATCCTTCTGACTGCATTAAAGCGAAGAAGAAAAATGCAGAGGAGATCCACAAGGTATTTCCGCTGGTCAGGAAAGGGGATATTCTCCTTAGCTTAAAGCTGATGAAATTTATGACGAATCAGCTGGTTTGTGATGATGGCGGTGCAAGGCGGGCGCGCCTGTCCAGGATATCCAGTCTTGGAGGAAGAAAAGCCCAGTCCGTACTGATTGACCATTATATGATGGCCCAGCCGGCAGGGGGAAGCAGAGAACCGGTGGAGAAATTGAATGCACTGTTTGAAAAAGCTGTGGAAGAGGCTCCGGCAGAATTGTTGGAACTGTACCAGCTTTCCAAAGAGAATAAGCCGTTGTCAGCGCGGTGGAATCTGACTTACAATGGTTAGTGAAAAAACTGAGGTGAAAAATTGAATACAAAATTTTTACAGGGACAGGTATTTTCAGAAGATATCTGTCCCTGCTGGCATATTACGGACTGGTCCGCGTAAAATTATTAATAGGATGATGCCAGAGCCTTTTTCAAACACGCTCCAGGGACAAAAGTTCAGAATACTGTTCGTGCTTCTACGATAAAAGGTGTAAAGTATAGATGGCTATAAAAGAAGGGAAAGGTGAATCATGAAAGGCAGAGGTAAACATTGGCTTTTCCTACTTGCTGCTTTGCAGATTTTTGCCGCAGCAGTTCCGGCAACTGGAAGCAGCAGAGAAAACAGTACACAGGCTGTCAGTCCGGTAGTGCAGATGATCCCTGCCGCTGTTGACATGAAAGAGACGGATGGACCTGGAAACCTTTATGCTTTATCTGCAGTTCTCATGGATGGGGATTCCGGCAGGGTCTTATATGAGAAAGAAGGCTATACTGCCCGGCCTAATGCAAGTACCACGAAAGTGATGACCTGTATTCTCGCCCTGGAAAATGGCGCTGGCGATGATTATGTTATGGTATCGAAAAATGCTGCTTCCCAGCCAGAGGTAAAGCTGAATCTGAAAGAAGGAGAGCAGTATTATCTGGAAGACCTTCTTTATTCTTTAATGTTAAAAAGCCACAATGACACCGCTGTGGCGATTGCGGAACATATCGGCGGTTCTGTAGAAGGTTTTGCGAAAATGATGAACGCAAAGGCAAAAGAAATCGGCTGCACGAATACCCATTTTGTTACCCCCAATGGTCTGGACAGTGCAGATGCCGGTGGTGTCCATCAGACAACAGCCCGTGATCTGGCCTTGATCATGAGCTACGCGGTAAAAAATAAGACTTTTCTCCATATTACCCAGACCAGGGATTATTCCTTTACAGATCTTTCCGGAAAAAGACAGTTTTCAGTCCATAATGCAAATGCTTTCCTGGATATGACGCCAGACGCAGTTTCCGGAAAAACCGGTTTCACAGGAAATGCAGGCTATTGTTATGTGGCTGCCTGTGAAAATGACGGGAGAAGCTTTATCATTTCCCTCCTTGGCTGTGGCTGGCCCAATAATAAAAGCTATAAATGGAAAGATACCATGAAGCTGCTGGAATATGGAAAGGAAAATTTCCATAAGGAGACATACTGGCAGGAACCAAAGATTCCCAGGATACCGGTTCAAAATGGAGTTGCAGCTCCTGGTCTGGAAAGCACAGATCAGACTGACAGCGGAAATAAGATTATAGAAGTGCAGAAAGAGGAGCCATCGGCGGCCTATATAAATGGGATTGTGGAGGCGTCGGCTTCTGACCGGGAAAAGCAGATTCTTCTAAAAAACGGGGAAAAAGTAACCTGTCATCTGCGCTATGAGGAAAATTTGACAGCACCTGTAAAAAAAGGACAGAAAATCGGACAGGTTACGTTTTGCCTGGGCGAACTGGTGCTGGCCCGCTATAATCTGGTGGCAGACCGCAATATCGTCAAAATTACCTATTTGTGGTGCGTAAATAAAGTGTTTCATGACTTTTTTCACTAAAAACCCAGATGGAATATGTATGGTATACCAAAAAATCCCCCGAAAAACGAGGGATTTTTTTGCATAAAAACACGGAAAACTATTGAAAAATTGTGTGAAAAAATGTACAATTAGAATCGGCAGATTTTTTGGTTATACTTTTAAATTATTATAAAATGGAGGGCAAGAAAGAATGAGTAACGCAACACAAAGCTTAGCAGGCACAAGAATCACTTCTTTGCTTGACGCGAACAGTTTTGTTGAGATCGGCCAAAGTGTAACAGCCAGAAATACAGATTTCAACATGACTGAGAAAAAAGCACCTTCAGACGGTGTTATTACCGGATATGGTGTAATTGATGGAAATCTGGCGTATGTGTACAGCCAGGATGTTTCCGTACTGAACGGAACTGTTGGTGAGATGCATGCCAAGAAGATTACCAGACTTTATGATATGGCTATGAAGACCGGTGCCCCGGTGATCGGCCTGATCGACTGCGCAGGTCTCCGCCTTCAGGAGGCTACTGATGCACTGGAAGCATTCGGTGAGATTTATATGAAGCAGACTCTGGCATCCGGACTGATCCCACAGATCACAGGCATTTTCGGTACCTGTGGCGGTGGTATGGCTCTCGTACCAGCACTGACAGATTTTACCTTTGTTGAAGAGAAGAAAGGCAAACTGTTTGTAAACACCCCGAACGCCCTTGCAGGCAATAATATTTCCAAATGTGATACATCTGCTGCTAAATTCCAGAGTGAAGAGACAGGTCTCGTAGACGGAGTTGGTACTGAGGATGAGATCCTTGGAAAGATCCGTGAGCTTGTAACATATCTGCCATCTAACTGTGAGGACACCGATTCCTACATGGAATGCACAGATGATCTGAACCGTGTATGTGAGGACATTGAGAACTGCACAGGTGATACAGCTATCGCACTTTCCAGAATCGCAGATAACGGACAGTTCTTCGAAGTAAAGGCTGACTACGGCAAGAGCGTTGCTGTTGGATTCATCAGACTGAACGGAGCAACTGTTGGTGCTGTTGCAAACAGAAGCGAGAGCTATGACGCTGAGGGCAATAAGGTATGGGAATCTGACGGAAGTCTTTCCGCAAGAGGCGCAAGAAAAGCTGCAGAGTTCGTGAAATTCTGTGATGCTTTCGAGATCCCGGTACTTACTCTTACTAACGTAAACGGCTTCAAGGCTACTGTATGTGGTGAGAAGATGATGGCAAAATCTGTTGGAGCACTGGTTCATGCATTTGCAGATGCTACTGTTCCGAAGGTTAATGTGATCATTGGCAAAGCATTTGGAACAGCTTACACAGCTATGAACAGCAAAGCAATCGGCGCAGACATGGTATACGCATGGGAGAATGCCCAAATCGGTATGATGGATGCTGATCTTGCAGCTAAGATCATGTATGCAGGCGATAATGCCGCTTCTCTTTCTGAGAAAGCAGCAGAGTATAGAGAGCTTCAGAACTCTGTTTCTTCCGCAGCAGCAAGAGGATATGTTGACACCATTATCAGCCCGGCTGATACAAGAAAATATGTGATCGGAGCATTTGAAATGCTGTTCACAAAAAGGGAAGAACGTCCGTCCAAGAAACATGGCACGGTCTAAGCGAGGTGGAGCATATGAAACAGATTTTTAAGAAAGTATCCTCCCTTTGCACAGTACTTCTCATGATGGCAGTGCTTACACTTACCGGCGTTTCTTCTGTATGGGCCGCTGATGAGGTAGATGACACTGTTAAACAGACACTGATCACCACTGCTGAGGGACTTACCGATACGATCGTTGCATTAAGTGATGAGGACATCGATAACTATTCCCAGTCATCTGATGCGTTTACTGTTGGAGCCATGACTGCATGGGCTGGCTCCAAGGCTGAGCTGGGCGCACTGAAGGAGAGAACCGGCGAGACAGAGGTGAAGGCTTCTGACGACGGATACACCGTTACCGTACCGGCTTCCTTCGAGAAGGCAGATGCAAACTTTGTTTATGTTTTTGATGGTTCTACAGGAGCACCTACATCCCTTACTGTTGATGTGCAGTACTCCATGGCTGAGACCTT
>JAQXQS010000126.1 GCA_029101305.1 Clostridia bacterium
GGTCCGATCTGGTCCAAGGAAGAGGCATAGGCAACCAGTCCATAACGGGAAACAGTACCATAAGTCGGTTTCAAGCCTGTAACGCCACAATAAGAGCTTGGCTGACGGATAGAGCCACCGGTATCAGAACCAAGTGCCAGATAGGTCTCTCCCGCTGCTACGGCCGCACAGGAGCCTCCTGATGAACCGCCAGGTACATGCTCTGTGTTCCATGGATTGCGGGTGATCCCATATGCGGAAGTCTCAGTGGTACTTCCCATGGCAAATTCATCCATATTTGTCTTTCCAATAATGATCATCCCTGCCTTTTCCAGGCGGTCAATTACCTCTGCCTGGTACTGGGGCACGAAGCCCTCCAGGATCTTTGAGGCACAGGTGGTAGGCTTTCCCTGCACACAGATATTGTCCTTGATGGCAATGGGCACACCGGCAAGAGGTCCGGTATAGGTTCCGTCCTCAATGCCTTTCTGTACTTCCTTTGCCCGTGCATAAGCCTCTTTTTTATAGGTGTCCAGATAGGCGTGGATCCGGTCATCTTTTTCTTCTATTTTGGAAAAAACTTCCTTCACTCCGTCCAGGACACTGATCTCATGTTTTTTGATCTTATCTGCCAGCTGTAAGGCTGTTAATTTTTCTAATTCCATGTAAATGTCTCCTATCCTATGGTCTTTGGAACCTGATACTGTCCCTCTTTGGCTTTTGGCGCATTTGCAAGCATTGCCTGGCTGTTGTCGCCGTTGGTAACCACATCTTCACGGAATACGTTCTGGTCGCCGAAAATATGGGACATTGGTTCTACCCCGGATGTGTCCAGTTCATCCAGTTTATCTACATAATCAAGCATTTCCTGCATGTCTTTTTTGGCTTTTTCTTTCTCTTCTTCTGTAAGGGAAAGTTTTGCAAGAATGCAGACATTTTCCATGGTTTCGTCATCGATCTGTTTTGCCATTTCCTCATCCTGCCTTTCTCTATCTACACTATATCATCTATAAATCGCTGTTTAATGTGCTAATTATTGGTTTCCCGTACGCGGTCTGACAATGTATATTCACCGCCGTGCGGAGCAACGTTCCGGCAAGCAAATGACTAACTACGGCTCAAGACGGTTCAAGTCTCTTGGGAACAGGCAGGCTTCGCGGACGTTTTCTTCGCCAAGGAGCTGCATGGTGAGACGCTCCAGACCGATTCCAAGGCCACCGTGAGGCGGCATGCCGTATTTGAAGGTATCCAGATACTGCTCCATGCCTTCTGTCTCCATGCCTCTGTCTTCGATCTTTTTCAAAAGGGCATTATAATCATGAATTCGCTGTCCTCCTGTGGTGATCTCAAGACCGTGGAAAAGCAGGTCAAAGCTTAAGGTAAATCTGGTGTCCTCCGGGTCATCCATTGCGTAGAATGGACGCTTCTTGGAAGGATAATGGGTGACAAATACAAAATCAGCGTTATATTCTTCTTTGAAATACTGGCCAATAAGAGCTTCCTCTTCCGGCTCCAGGTCGAATGGGTTGCGGATCTGACGGTTGTATTTCTTGGAAACAAGCTCTTTGGCTACGTCGAAACGGACTGCCGGAATACGGGACGCATCCGGAAGCTCCACTTTCAGGATTTCCAGCTCTTTGCTATAGTCTTCCTTCAGAAGCTTCATGGCATACTGTAAAAATCCTGTTTCCATCGCCATGATTTCTTCGAAGCCATCGATATAGCCCATCTCAAAATCAAGGCTGGTATATTCATTCAGATGTCTCTTGGTATTGTGCTTCTCTGCACGGAAAACAGGACCGGTTTCAAAAACACGGTCAAAAACACCTACCATCATCTGTTTATAGAACTGGGGACTCTGTGCCAGAACAGCCGGTTTGTGGAAATAGCTGAGCTTAAACAGGTTCGCACCACCCTCTGCGCCTCTCGCTCCGATCTTCGGGGTATGGATCTCTGTAAATCCAGTCTCATAAAGATAATCGCGGAATGCCCTTGTGAGTGCTTCCTGGATCTTGAATCTGGCACGTTCCTGGATATTACGGAGAGAAAGGGAACGGTAATTTAATTTGGCTTCCAGAGAAGTATTCAGTTTCCATTTGTCAATGGCAAGAGGAAGAGGCTCTGCCGGTGCAGATAACACCTGGATTTCCTGAATATGAAGCTCTCTGCCATGAGGCGCGCGCTCCTCTTTATTCACGGTTCCTTTTACCTTTACGGTCATTCCTTCCTTTAACTCATGCACGGAAAGATTTGCTTCCTCATTTACTAATACGGCCTGGAACAGACCTTCTCTTTTTCTGATGATTACAAATGCAACATCACCCATGTTACGGATACTGTGAATGGCGCCTTCCAGGATGGCTTCCTGATTCAGAAGTTCTTCTCCCATCAGTGCATCCCAGCTGCTCACTTCTTTTTTCCAACTTCCATCCAAAAACTCCATTTCCTCATCCTCCATTTCATCTATTTCATTATAAACCTTATACTTCGTCATATAACAGCATCAGAACCATCTGTGCTGTCTCTACCATATTCGTCCCGGAATCCATACTGCATTTCTGAATATACCGGTATGCATCCTCTTCTGTTAAGTGGTTTCGTTCCATAAGAAGAAGCTTCGCATTGGAAATATAATTCTGCTCTTTCCAGGAACGGGGCTTGGGCTTCTTCTTTTCTTTTCTGATCCGCCGCTCGATCTGGGACAGCATCATATCCACCGTGTTCACCAGATCACTGACTTTCATTGGCATTTCCACAGTCAGGACTGATGTAGGCGCTTCTGCGATCACTCTTCCAGACGCCAGCAGCAGCATTTCAAAGCAGGAAGGAATATCTTCCAGCACATCCCGGTAATACCGGTCCGGCAGCTTATATCCGCAGATCAGTACCCCTCCGTCCAGCTCACTCATGCTGGCAAGTGCTGTTGAAGCAGTTGAACATACCGCAGCTACTGGAAAACCGTGCCGGTTTAGTATGGTACGAATTTTCTTTGCGTCGTCGATTTTTGGTAATGCAATCACTATGCTGCTGTTCATATGAATGCCACTCTCTTATCTTAAATCTTGTATAAATACTGGCTGATTTCCCATTCGCTTACCTGTCTCATATAATTCAGCCATTCTTCCTTCTTGGCAGCTGCATATTCCTCACAGAACTTTTTGCCAAGTATGGACTGGATCCAGGTGCTCTTCTCGAAATAAGAAATGGCATCATCCAGATTCAGTGGAAGATTTCCAATATTCATCGCCTTCTGGTCCGATTCTGAGAAAGAACGGTCAGAAGCTTTGGTGGGATATAATTTTCTCTGGATTCCGTCCAGTCCGGCAGCAATGGAGACTGCTATTACCAGGTAAGGATTGGCTGCTGCGTCCGGGCTTCGAAGCTCGATTGCCTGGCTGTCTGTTCT
>JAQXQS010000127.1 GCA_029101305.1 Clostridia bacterium
TGGAAGGTATTCATATTAAATGGAAGGTTATACAGTTCGTCCTTGTACACAGCGATGGGTGAATTCACGAAATGGTTAAATTCTGTAAACTGGTTCACGTAATCCCAGATTTCTTTCTTCGATGTATGGAAAATATGTGCACCATACTTGTGTACCTGGATGCCTTCTATTTCCTCTGTGTAAATGTTACCGCCGATGTGGTCACGCTTATCGATTACCAGGCAGGTCTTGCCCTTCTTGGTGGCCTCATGGGCAAATACAGCTCCAAAAAGCCCGGCTCCTACGATCAAATAATCATATTTCTTCATCTTGTGTTGCCCCTTTCTGTTTCGGGAATTGCAGATTCACGTCCTATTCTGCCAGACACTTATGGGAAAGCGTCTTCTATTCCCAGCTAAAGATGGTATTATTATAACAAATTTTCAGAAAAAAAGGTAGCCCTTTCCACAGAAGGACTACCTTTTTTATAAAACTTTTATATTTGTAGAGCTCACTTTTACAAGATTTACTTCGTAGCTACTTTGTCGAACTCATCTGTGATTTCTTTAGATGGTTTCTTAGTCAGAAGGCTGACGATTACGATCATCACCAGGCTGAGCAGGAAGCCGACTGCCAGAGAATAAAGTCCTGTATAGGTTCCAAGTGTCTGTCCGCCCACTAACGGGATGTAGTCCCAGATGATTACGGTAAGTCCGCCAGTCACCATGCCGGCAATAGCACCAGGCAGATTGGTTCTTCTCCAGAACAGGGACATTACCACAATAGGACCAAATGCAGAGCCAAGTCCTGCCCATGCATTGGAAACCAGTCCCATAATACTGCTGTCCGGATTCCATGCGATAATAAATGCGATCACAGCGATCACAATAACGGTGATACGGCTTACTTTCAGGATTTCCTTGGAATCTGCATCCTTCTTGATAAAGCTGTGATACAGGTCCTCAGATACTGCGGAAGCTGTAACCAGAAGCTGGGAATCTGCCGTGGACATAATCGCTGCCAGGATTCCGCAAAGGAACAGTCCGCCGATAAATGGCAGAGCCAGTTCTGAAGTAAATACTTTACGGATCATTTCGATAAATACGCTCTCAGAAGAAGCAGCTCCGTTCTCTCCCAGAATGGTAGGAAGCAGATATGCTCTTCCAATCACGGCAATGGCAAATGCAGCTGTCAGGGAAAGAAGATCCCACACGATTGCGATTGCCCAGGATTTCTTCAGTTCCTTCTCATTTTTTACTGCCATGAATCTTACCAGCACGTGAGGCATTCCACAATATCCAAAGCCCCATGCCAGCTGGGAAAAGATTTCCACAAAGGTATACGGTCTGTCTCCATTCATAAATGGATTCAGATAAGCACTTGCCCCGCCTGTAACACCACTCTGTGTGATCAGGTCGCTTAAATTGCCCGGAAGCAGGAAATATGCTACCAGCGGCACTACAAGAAGTCCTACCAGCATCAACGTTCCCTGTACGAAGTCGGTTACACAGACTGCCATAAATCCACCCATAAAGGTGTAGCAGAGAATAACAGCTGCTCCGATAGCCAGAGCCACATGATAGTCAAGTCCAAATACCGTATTAAACAGCTTACCGCCCGCTGCCAGTGCAGACGCGGTGTAAACCAGGAAAAAGATTACGATCACTACAGATGAAATCAGAAGCAGGATCTTTTTCTTATCACGGTAACGGTTCTCAAAGAATGCCGGGATCGTCATGGAATTATTGGCTACTATGGTATATTTACGGAGTCTTCCGGAAATACAGACCCAGTTCAGAACTGTACCGATAAACAATCCCACAGCGATCCAGATCTGTCCGGATCCAAAGGAATAAATAGCTCCGGGGAGTCCCATCAGAAGCCATCCGCTCATATCAGAAGCCTGTGCGGAAAGTGCTGCCACCCATCCGTTCAGTCCTCTTCCTCCAAGGAAGTAATCCTCTGAGCTGGAGGTCTTTTTCATGTAAACCGCGCCAATGACGATCATCATGGCGAGATAGAACACAAAAGCAATCAGAATTATTACAGTTGTACCACTCAATTTTCTCTCCTCCTCTGTTGCAATAACATTATTGCCTTCACTGCCTGTGGCCGTTTCTTACAGGCAATAGCATATTTAATACTTTACCACAGAAGAGTATGAAAGCGCAAGTCTTATTCTATTTTTTGTATCACTTATTTTTATGTTCCTATTTTTTTATGCTACTTATTTTTGTACTCCCTATTTTATACTACTTATTTTTTTACTACTCATTTTGCACTCTTATTTTTATGGTACTTATTTTGTTCCACTATTTTCCCTTTTTTAGGTAAACATTCTTAATATACCACAAAGCCTTCTCTTCTCCCTTGTCATTCAGGATACGCAGCAGTCCTTCCAGCTCCTTCTTGGTCTGGGGATGGACAAACCACAGCTTGGGCTTGCTTTTCAGGAAATATTCCAGGGGTTGGTGATGGTCATAAGCGTCCCCCAGATACGTCCGGGAAGCACTGATCCGGTCCATTACCATCTCTGCCACATACTTGCGAGGCATTTTCGCCCCCATGATCACATGCTCCGGATCATTGATGGCATAATCCACCCAGTGTTCATAATGATGCTTATTGCGGCCCTTATGATGCAGCCAGGCAGTAGATACCCCGATATCCTCACGCTCTGCATTATTCGGACTTCTGTTTCCCTGATAATATTTACACCCCACCAGGAATTCAGAAGGGGAATATTTGGAAAGGTCATGGAGCAGTCCCTGCTTATAAAGTCCGATCCGGAAGCAGTATCTCATGACCATAAGCTTGTGTTTGGTAATGGTCTTAAAGTGAAGCCATGGATGCATCATCAGTCTGCCTCCTTTTCTTTATACTCTGTTTTTGCCGATTCTATTTCCACCAGTTCTGTTTCTACTGGCTCTGTTTTTTCCAGTTCTGCTTCTATCAGTTCAGCTTCTGCCGCCTCTGATGCTCTTTTTTCACCAGATTCATTTTTTTCCAGCCCGGCCACATTCTTCTTTTCCAAACTTTCTCCCCCAGTATTTTCCTGTCCGGGTATTGTCTTCCCCTTATTATGCTTCTTAGGCATTGGCCTCTTCACGCCCTGGAGCACCACCACAGTACGCGGTCCCACTTCCACAGTTCTTTCATAAACAAGGCCTTCCTCGCCATAAAATCCATCACAGGTAAGATCACCGGTATCCATCACTTTCTTCCACTCCATTTCCCCTGGAAGAGTAGGAAGTGCCATGCCACGGATTTCCCAATGGAAATTAAAGCCAATATAAAGGAAATCGTCTTCTTTTTCATCTGGTTTTTGTTCATATTCCCCACACAGCATCATACCGATCATACGGCTGGTATTTTCTGTATTACAGAACCAAGCCCGTTCCCCGTGGAAAGACAGATCCGGAAAGCCTTTTCCCAGATGATCCGACTCTTTCACGCTCTCATTCATGTGCAACACCGGATGTTTCTTTCTAAGTGCGATCGCTTTTTTCACAAAGGTGAAAAGGCTGGCATTTTTCTTAAGCCCACGCCAGTCGGTCCATCCAATGGGATTGTCCTGACAGTAAGCATTGTTATTGCCCTCCTGGGAATTTCCGATCTCATCACCGCCGTAGATCATGGGCACTCCCTGGGAAAACAGCATCATGGCAAAAGCTGCCCGCATCTGCCGTTCCCGCATCTGACGGATCCACTGCTTCCGGCTTGGTCCTTCTATGCCACAGTTCCAGGAATAATTATAGCTGCAGCCATCGTTATTCCCCTCCCCGTTTGCCTCATTATGCTTATAATTATAGGAAACAAGATCGTTCAGGGTGAATCCGTCCTGGCAGGTAATATAATTGATCACGCCATGGTCATCTGGGTTATGACGGAGACGGTACTGCA
Source organism: Clostridia bacterium (assembly GCA_029101305.1). GTDB lineage: Bacteria > Bacillota > Clostridia > Lachnospirales > Lachnospiraceae > Blautia_A. The sequence continues at coordinate 3,883 of JAQXQS010000127.1, forward strand.
CCGCTGGCACCATATCTTCGTCACTTTTTAAGAATCTGCGCATATCCTGCAAAAAGCCCAGATTGTACTCTGCAAAATTGCGTTTTCCCTGCTTATGATTCGTATACAAAGCTGCCGTATCCATTCCTTCTGCCAGGATCTTCGTCCCAGCCAGCAGGCCATCCTTCAGAATCAGGTCAAGAGGAGCTCCGGCGCCTACCACATGGAATCCATCCACATGATAGTTCTGCTTCCAGAATTGCAGCGCACGAAGCGCCATCAACGGGTTCACCTCTGCCGGGAAATACATTTCCATAATACAGCCAATCCCTGCTCTATGGAACGCCTTGACCATATCACAGAACTCCCTGTGCGGGTCTCTGGTGGCGCAATAGGAACTCTTTGGAGCAAAATAATATCCATTTCCGTAGCCCCAGTAGTTTATCTCGTCTTTTTTGCCCTTCTGGGACACCATGCCATCCGGCTCCTTTGGTCGGCTGACTTCCATAAATTCATATGCCGGCATAAGCTCCACAGTATTGATTCCAAGCTCTTTCCAATAAGGAAGCATCCTGGTCAGGCCCTGGAAGGTTCCACGCATGCCAGCCGGTAATTTCATCTGTCTGGTATAGCCGCGCACATGAAGCTTGTAAAGAAGCATATCTCCGAAACTGGTTTCCGGTGCTTTTTCATCTTCCCAATCATAATTTTCCCCGGACCAGAAACCACAACGCACTTTATGGGGATCGGTATCCCAGGAAGCCCCGAAACTCTCTCTGCCACTGATTCTGCTGGCGCAGGGATCCAGGTAGGTTTCCCCGTTGATCCGGAAATTATATTCCAGGTTGGTCACATTTAATCTCTTCAAAAAGACAGAGAAAATCCGTCCTGTCCGGTATTTTTCATCCAGGAGAAGCTCGTAAAACGGCTCCTTTCCCTTTTTCCTGTAAAGAAGCAGAAAAACCTCTGCGTCTTCCTGTGCTTCCACTGCAAAATTATATCCGTCTGCCATCTGGTTCGCCCCAAGTAAAAGGGGATAGCCAGGCAGCACGGTCACGCTCTTATTTCCCGGTATTGCCACGTTTATGCCCTCCTGTCTTTATCTGAATGTCATCATAGCACTTTCTTTGCCTGCAGCTGCAGAATCTAAAATTTCAGGTAACTGTTCAGAGCCGGTTACAATTTCAGATCCAATTCTACCGGGCAATGGTCCGAGCCCATGATATCACTATGAATTTTCGCATCCTCCAGCTTCTCTTTCAAAGATGGGGACGTAAGGAAATAATCGATTCTCCATCCTGCATTCTTCTCTCTTGCCTTAAACCGGTAGGACCACCAGGAATAGGCACCCTCTAGATCCGGGTAAAAATAACGGAACGTATCAATAAATCCTGCCTCCAGCACCTTGGTAAAACAAGCTCGCTCCTCATCCGTAAAGCCAGCATTCATGCGATTGGTCTTAGGATTCTTAAGGTCGATCTCCTGATGGGCCACATTCATATCCCCGCAGCAGATCACAGGCTTCTTCTCCTGTAATTTCAGAAGATAAGCCAGGAAATCCTTTTCCCATTCCATACGGTATTCCAGTCTGCGAAGCTCTGACTGGGAATTGGGTGTATATACGGTAACCAGGTAAAAATCATCCATCTCGACAGTGATCACACGGCCTTCTTTGTCATGTTCTTCTATTCCAAGTCCATAAGATACGGATATCGGTTCTTTCTTTGTAAACACAGCTGTGCCGGAATAGCCCTTACGATTGGCGTAATTCCAATACTGATAATAGCCTGGCAGCTCCAGCTTCACCTGGTTCTCCTGGCATTTCGTCTCCTGCAGACAGAAAATATCCGCATCTAACTTCGCAAAGCTTTCTTCAAAGCCTTTGGTGATACATGCGCGGATTCCATTTACATTCCATGATACAAGCTTCATGTTCTTCTCCAATCTGTATATGATCTTATCGCTGTTCACATTATTTACCTGTTATTTTCAGTGAACAAAACTTATATTCTAACACTTTCTCCATTATAACACAGATTTTCCTATTCACAAAACCTTATTTTTCTGGTACAATCAAACTATTATTCAGAATACAAAATTAACTAAAGTGAGGTACTTACAATGAGTGATTTCGATATGAACAATTCCTGTAGCAGCTGTGGAAGCAGCTCATCCTGCGGTGGTTCTGACTGCTCCACATGTGGCGGATGCAGCACAGACGCTTCCCAGCACAGCACCATCACCCTTGCCATGGAGGATGATACCGAGGTAGAATGTGCCATCCTTACCATTTTCCCGGTAGATGCCAAGGAGTATATCGCTCTTCTTCCACTTGATGAAGAGGGCCAGAACCATGACGGTGAGGTTTATCTGTATGCTTTCGCCCGTACCCCCGAGGGTGCGCCGATGCTTTCTAACATCGAGAGTGACGAGGAATACAATAAAGCTGCTATCGCATTTGATACCGTTCTTCAGAACGCCCGCGAGGCTGAAGAAGCTGGCGAACCGTTAGAATAACGGAAATAACTAAAATTTTTCTATTCTCAAAACTATACTATATTTCAATTTATTCTAAGTTATGATATAATTTAAAAGCTACCACCCCTAGACAGGTACAGAAAGGGGGTGCAGTGCTTATGAATTCAATTTCATCATTTATGCTTTCTGTCTCGGCAAGTATAGTTGCCTACTATATTTGCAAATGGCTGGACGGAAAATAGCAGCTGGTAGTCAGCCTAGGGCATAATCCACCCTGCCAAAACGGACAAAAAGCCCAGGAGGTGCGAACTCCGGGGCTTTTGCTGCATTGCTTATGAATACATTTCATCATTTTGCCTATTGGCATTATAGCATATGCAAATTCTGAAATCAATATACTACCTTACTTTTTTAAGTTCGTTTTAAATATACAATTTATCAAGTAAGGTTTCTGCTTACTTCGTGGTGCTTCCAAAACCACCATTTCTTACATCTGTCACGTCATCATCCACTGTGATTCCATATTCTACGAAAATTCCCTGCATAAAGCCGGTATCTGCCTTTAATTCCACTACTTTATTCTCATTGGTGTCATTGGTGAGCTTGGCAAAAATATGTCCTTCATTGTCAGAATAGAAATAGTCGCTGTCGATGATTCCAACGGTATTATTCAGCTGCAGACGGAATTTGAAGCCAAGACCACTTCTGGGATAGCATTTCAATACCCACTCCTGATCCATTTCTACGCGGATACCGGTAGGAATCTTAAGAGTCTGGCCAGGCTGTATGGTAAAATCTGCCGGGGAAAAGAAATCATACCCTGCGCTTCCCGCTGTGGCTCTTCTTGGAAGGCGGATGCTTTCATATATTTCTTCTGTTTCTTCAGCAGTTACACCCTCAAATGTATCCATCCAGTCTGCTACAAAACGTTCTTTACTTACTTTGTGAAATTTTGCTATTCTTTTCATTGTTTTTTATCCTCAATTTTAACACTGTTTTAATTCATGTTCTTCCCACACATATTGCAATAATATATTTATACATTATCTTGCTATTCAACTATTTCGCAATAAGATGCAAAGAATGCCGGGCATTTCTGTCCGGCACTCTGAAATTCTTATGAAACTAGAGCGTGTTTAAAACACGTTCTAAAACTGCTTTTCTATCTATCCAAAGCCAGGCTGCCTTGGAATCTGCCCTGCAGTCTGGAGATTTATGCCTCAGCTGGAACATCCTTGATGCTGAAGCTCATTCTGCCCATCTTGTCTTTTCCAAGACAGATAACGGTTACTTTATCACCAAGTGTAAGAACGTCCTCTACGCGGTTGATTCTCTCCTTGCAAATCTTGGAAATGTGAACCATTCCCTCTTTGCCAGGTGCGAATTCAACGAATGCGCCGAACTCCTTAATGCTTACAACCTGTCCGGTCAGAATCTGTCCCTGCTCGAAATCAGAAGCGATGATCTCAACCATACGCTTTGCTTCCTGCATATTCTTGTCATCTACACCGCAAATAGATACAGCACCTTCATCTGTGATGTCGATCTTAACACCTGTACGCTCAATAATGGTATTGATGGTCTTACCTCTCTGACCTACTACATCACCGATCTTCTGAGGATCGATCTGGATCTGGATGATCTTCGGAGCATATTTTCCAACAGTTGTACGTGGTGCAGGGATACATTTCTCAATAACCTCATTCAGAATGTACTCTCTGGCTTCCTTGGTACGTCTGATTGCTTCCTCTACGATCTGTCTTGTAAGACCGTGGATCTTGATATCCATCTGGATTGCTGTGATACCGTCATGGGTTCCGGCAACCTTGAAGTCCATATCGCCGAAGAAGTCCTCAAGTCCCTGGATATCGGTAAGAACGATATAATCGTCATCTGTGTCGCCTGTAACCAGACCACAGGAAATACCTGCAACCGGTTTCTTGATCGGTACACCAGCAGCCTCAAGGGACATGGTGGATGCACAGATACTAGCCTGGGAAGTAGATCCGTTGGACTCAAAAGTCTCGGATACAGTACGGATTGCATATGGGAACTCTTCTACACTTGGAAGTACCGGTACAAGAGCTCTCTCAGCAAGCGCTCCATGACCGATCTCACGACGTCCCGGTCCTCTGGATGGCTTTGTCTCACCTACAGAGTAGGACGGGAAGTTGTAGTGGTGCATATATCGCTTGCTTGTCTCAAACTCGTCAAGTCCATCGATTCTCTGAGCCTCTGCAAGAGGTGCCAGAGTAGTGATGGTACAGATCTGTGTCTGTCCACGGGTAAACATAGCGGAGCCATGTACTCTCGGGATGATGTCAACCTCTGCTGCCAGTGGACGGATCTGTGTGATCGCACGGCCATCTGGACGCTTGTGGTCTTTCAGGATCATCTTACGGACAGTCTTCTTCTGATACTGGTAAACAGCCTCACCAAGAACTGCCAACCACTCTTCTTTGTCTGCGAAAGCCTCTTTCAGCTTATCTGTGATCTGGGCAATGTTATTCTCTCTTGTCTGCTTGTCATCAGAGAATACTGCGACCTCCATCTCTTCCAGAGGAACGATCTCCTTGATGGCATCAAACAGCTCCTGCGGAACTGCACAGGATTCATAGCTGTGTTTCTCTTTGCCGCACTCTGCAATGATCTGGTCAAAGAATTTGATGATCTCCTGGTTTACTTCATGTGCCTTGTAGATAGCTTCGATCATCTGATCTTCTGGAACCTCGTTGGCACCAGCCTCGATCATGATAACTTTGTCTCTTGTGGAAGCGACTGTCAGCTGAAGGTCGGAAACATCCTTCTGAGCCAGTGTAGGATTCACAATAAACTCTCCATCAATCAGACCGATCTGTGTGGTTGCACATGGGCCATCAAACGGAATATCAGAAATGCAGGTAGCAAGGGAAGAACCAAGCAT
>JAQXQS010000128.1 GCA_029101305.1 Clostridia bacterium
GCAAAGCAGGCTGATGTTGTAATAAATAAAATAAAACAGGGGTGAAACGTCAATGGAAAAAAACAGAATTCGTTCTGTAAAAACTGGAAAAAGCATGCGAATGAGCTACCAGAGACAAAAAGAAGTCCTGGAAATGCCGAACTTGATCGAGGTCCAGAAGGATTCTTACCAGTGGTTTCTCGACGAAGGATTGAATGAAGTATTCGACGATATTTCTCCAATCGCAGACTACGGCGGAAAGCTCAGTCTTGAATTCATCGGCTTCACATTTGATGAAAAAGAGGCTAAATACACCATCGAGCAGTGTAAAGAACGTGACGTAACTTATGCCGCACCTTTGAAGGTTCGAGTGAGACTGATTAACAAGGAAACAGAAGAAATCAAGGAACACGAGATTTTCATGGGAGACCTGCCGATCATGACTGCGACAGGAACTTTCGTCATTAACGGTGCTGAGCGTGTTATTGTCAGCCAGTTAGTACGTTCCCCTGGAATCTATTATGCCATTGCACACGATAAAATCGGTAAAAGACTGTTTTCCTGTACAGTAATTCCTAACAGAGGAGCATGGCTGGAATATGAGACCGACTCCAATGATGTATTCTATGTACGTGTGGACAGAACCCGTAAGGTTCCGATCACTGTACTGATCCGTGCACTTGGTGTTGGCTCCAATGCAGAGATCATCGATCTGTTTGGTGAAGAACCGAAGATCCTTGCAAGTTTTACAAAAGATACTTCTACGAATTACGAAGAAGGTCTTCTGGAACTGTATAAGAAAATCCGTCCAGGTGAGCCGCTTGCTGTTGAGAGCGCAGAGAGCCTGATCAATGCGATGTTCTTTGATCCGAGAAGATATGATCTTGCCAAGGTCGGACGTTATAAATTTAATAAGAAACTTCATTTTAATAAACGAATTGTTGGCCATAAACTGGCTGACGATGTAGTGGAAGACTCCACAGGAGAGATCCTGGCAGAGGCTGGCACCATCGTTACCAGAGAACTGGCAGATGCCATTCAGAATGCTGCAGTTCCATTTGTATGGATCCAGGGCGAAGAAGACCGCAGAATTAAAGTTCTTTCCAACTTAATGGTAGATATGCATCATTATCTGCCAGAAATCGAGAACCTGGAGGAGCTTGGTGTTACAGAGTTAGTATACTACCCTGTACTCGAAAAAATTCTGGAAGAAAATGACACACTTGAGGACAGAATTGCTGCTATCCGCAGAGATATCCATGATCTGATTCCAAAGCATATTACAAGAGAAGATATTTTTGCTTCTATTAACTACAATATGCATCTGGAATACGGCATTGGAAATGATGACGATATCGACCATCTGGGCAATCGTCGTATCCGTGCGGTTGGTGAGCTGCTTCAGAACCAGTACCGTATCGGTCTTTCCAGACTTGAGCGTGTGGTTCGTGAAAGAATGACAACACAGGATGTGGAGACAATCTCCCCACAGACCCTGATCAATATCAAGCCTGTAACAGCTGCTGTAAAAGAATTCTTTGGTTCTTCCCAGCTGTCACAGTTCATGGATCAGAACAACCCGCTTGGTGAGCTGACCCATAAGAGACGTCTTTCCGCACTTGGACCTGGCGGTCTGTCACGAGACAGAGCCGGATTCGAGGTTCGAGACGTTCACTATTCCCATTACGGAAGAATGTGCCCGATCGAGACCCCTGAGGGTCCTAACATCGGTCTGATCAACTCTCTTGCATCTTATGCGAAGCTGAATCAGTACGGATTTGTTGAGGCACCATAACGTAAGATCGATAAAACAGATCCTATGAATCCTCGTGTAACCGACGAGGTTGTTTACATGACAGCAGATGAAGAGGATAATTACCATGTAGCACAGGCGAATGAGGCGCTTGACGAAGAGGGACATTTCGTTCGTAAGAACGTTTCCGGTCGTTACCGTGAAGAGACTCAGGAGTATGAGCGTCAGATGTTTGATTACATGGACGTATCTCCTAAGATGGTATTCTCTGTTGCTACAGCCCTGATCCCATTCCTTCAGAACGATGATGCGAACCGTGCGCTGATGGGATCTAACATGCAGCGTCAGGCCGTTCCGCTTCTTACTACAGAAGCACCAGTTGTTGGTACCGGAATGGAAGCAAAGACAGCTGTTGACTCCGGTGTTTGTGTAGTTGCAAGAAAGTCTGGTACTGTACTTCGCTCTACATCTACCGATATCAGCATCAAGAATGATGACGGAACAAGAGATGATTATCATCTTACCAAGTTCCTCCGCAGTAACCAGAGTAACTGCTACAACCAGCGCCCGATCGTTAACCAGGGTGAACATGTTGAAGCTGGTGATGTTATCGCAGATGGCCCGTCTACATCCCAGGGAGAGCTTGCCCTTGGTAAGAACCCTCTGATCGGATTTATGACCTGGGAAGGTTATAACTACGAGGATGCTGTACTGTTAAGTGAGAAACTTGTACAGAACGATGTTTATACATCTGTTCACATTGAAGAATATGAAGCTGAGTCCCGTGATACCAAGTTAGGACCGGAAGAGATTACCCGTGACGTTCCTGGCGTTGGTGATGACTCACTGAAAGATCTTGATGAGCGCGGAATCATCCGTATCGGTGCTGAGGTTCGTTCAGGTGATATCCTTGTAGGTAAAGTAACTCCTAAGGGAGAGACTGAGCTTACAGCAGAGGAGAGACTCCTTCGTGCAATCTTTGGTGAGAAGGCACGTGAAGTACGTGACACTTCCCTTAAAGTACCGCACGGTGAGTATGGTATCGTTGTAGATGCCAAGGTGTTCACAAGAGAAAATGGTGACGAGCTGTCTCCAGGAGTAAACCAGTCTGTACGTATTTATATTGCACAGAAGAGAAAAATCTCCGTTGGTGATAAGATGGCTGGTCGTCATGGTAACAAGGGTGTCGTTTCCCGTGTACTTCCGGTTGAGGATATGCCATTCCTTCCGAACGGACGTCCGCTGGATATCGTGCTGAACCCTCTGGGTGTACCTTCCCGTATGAACATCGGACAGGTCCTGGAGATTCACTTGAGTCTTGCTGCCAAGGCACTTGGCTTTAACATTTCCACACCGGTATTCGATGGCGCAAACGAGAATGATATCCAGGATACACTGGAGCTTGCAAATGACTATGTAAATACAGAGGATTTTGAAGAGTTCCGTGAGAAATACAAAGATATTCTGGCACCTGATGTTATGCAGTATCTGGATGAGAACAAAGCCCACAGAGCACTGTGGAAGGGAGTTCCGATCTCCAGAGATGGTAAGGTACAGCTCCGTGATGGACGTACCGGCGAGTTCTTCGACGGCCCGACCACAATCGGACACATGCATTATCTGAAGCTGCATCATCTGGTTGATGATAAGATCCATGCCCGTTCCACAGGTCCTTACTCTCTGGTTACACAGCAGCCTCTGGGTGGTAAAGCCCAATTCGGTGGACAGCGTTTCGGAGAGATGGAGGTTTGGGCTCTGGAGGCATATGGTGCATCCTATACACTCCAGGAAATCCTGACAGTTAAATCCGATGATGTAGTCGGTCGTGTGAAGACTTATGAAGCAATCATCAAGGGCGACAATATTCCTGAGCCTGGTATTCCGGAATCCTTTAAGGTTCTTCTTAAAGAGCTCCAGTCCCTGGCACTGGATGTACGTGTTCTCAAAGATGACCAGACAGAAGTTCAGATCATGGAGAATGTAGATTACGGCGAAACCGATCTTCGTGCAGTTATCGAGGGAGATTCCCGTGGACACAGAAGAGAGGAATCTTTCAGCAAACACGGCTATACCAAGCAGGAGTTTGATGGAGAGGAACTTGTTGATGTGGACGAGGATGACGAAGAGGATTATGAATCCGAAATCGATGATTCCTACGATGACAGCGAAGAATAGAAAGGGGAAAAGAATACATGGCAGAATCAACCAATACCAATGAAACATATCAGCCAATGACTTTTGATGCCATTAAAATCGGACTGGCGTCCCCGGAAAAGATCAGAGAGTGGTCAAGAGGTGAGGTTTTAAAACCAGAAACCATCAACTACCGTACCTTGAAACCGGAGAAAGACGGACTTTTCTGTGAAAGAATTTTCGGACCGAGCAAGGACTGGGAGTGCCACTGTGGTAAATATAAGAAAATCCGCTTTAAAGGTGTTGTCTGCGACAGATGTGGCGTTGAGGTTACCAAATCTTCTGTTCGTAGAGAGCGTATGGGACATATCGAGCTTGCTGCTCCTGTTTCCCATATCTGGTATTTCAAGGGTATTCCGTCCCGTATGGGACTTATCCTGGATCTGACTCCAAGAACACTGGAGAAAGTCCTTTACTTTGCAAACTATATCGTACTGGATCCGGCTGATTCCGGACTCCAGTACAAACAGATCCTCACTGAGAGAGAGTATCAGGATGCCCGTGAGTCCTACGGAAACAACTTCCGTGTAGGTATGGGTGCTGAAGCTATTAAGGAACTCCTTATGGCGATCGATCTTGAGAAGGATTCTGCTGAATTAAAGGCAGAGCTGGTTAAGGCAACAGGCCAGAAGCGTGCAAGAATTATCAAACGTCTTGAGGTTGTTGAGTCTTTCCGTGAGTCAGGAAACCGTCCTGAGTGGATGATCCTGGATGTTGTTCCTGTAATTCCGCCAGATCTTCGTCCTATGGTACAGCTGGATGGTGGACGTTTCGCAACATCTGACCTGAATGATCTGTACAGAAGAATCATTAATCGTAACAATCGTCTGAAAAGACTGCTGGAGCTTGGCGCTCCGGATATCATTGTCCGCAATGAGAAACGTATGCTTCAGGAAGCAGTTGACGCCCTGATCGACAATGGCCGTCGTGGCCGTCCGGTAACAGGTCCTGGAAACAGAGCCCTGAAATCCCTTTCCGATATGTTGAAAGGTAAATCCGGTCGTTTCCGTCAGAACCTTATTTGTAATCGAGTTGACTATTACGGACGTTCCGTTATAGTTGTAGGACCAGATCTGAAGATTTAACATTGTGGTCTGCCGAAAGAGATGGCTATCGAGCTGTTTAAGCCTTTCGTTATGAAAGAACTGGTAGCAAATGGTACCTCTCACAATATTAAAAATGCCAAGAAGATGGTAGAGAAGCTTGAGCCAGCTGTATGGGATGTGCTGGAAGATGTTATCAAAGAACATCCGGTTATGCTGAACCGTGCACCTACACTGCATCGTCTGGGTATCCAGGCGTTTGAGCCAATCCTTGTAGAAGGTAAGGCAATTAAGCTTCATCCACTTGTTTGTACCGCATTCAACGCTGACTTCGATGGTGACCAGATGGCTGTCCATCTTCCACTTTCTCAGGAAGCACAGGCAGAGTGCCGATTCCTGCTTCTGTCTCCGAACAACCTGCTGAAACCTTCTGATGGTGGTCCTGTTGCCGTTCCTTCACAGGATATGGTCCTTGGTATCTATTACCTGACACAGGAAAGACCTGGAAACAAGGGAGAAGGCAAGTTCTTCAAGAGTGTGAACGAGGCAATTCTGGCATATGAGAACCAGGTAATCACATTGCAGTCCAAGATTCTTGTCCGCTGCAGCAAGGTTATGCCAGATGGAAGCACAATGACAGGCAATGTACAGTCTACACTGGGACGTTTCCTGTTTAATGAGATCCTGCCGCAGGCTCTTGGATTTGTTGACAGAAGTGTTCCTGGAAATGAGCTTCTTCTTGAGGTTGACTTCCTGGTTGGTAAGAAACAGCTGAAACAGATCCTTGAAAAAGTAATCAATACTCATGGAGCAACAAAGACAGCCGAGGTTCTGGATGATATCAAGGCTATGGGTTATAAGTATTCTACAAGAGCTGCCATGACCGTATCTATTTCTGATATGACCGTGCCGCCGCAGAAGCCTGAGATGATCAAGGCTGCACAGGATACTGTAGATAAGATCACCAAGAACTACAAACGTGGTCTTATTACTGAGGAAGAGCGTTATAAAGAGGTTGTTGATACCTGGAAGAAGACTGATGATGAGCTTACTCATGCACTTCTGACAGGACTTGATAAGTATAACAACATCTTCATGATGGCTGACTCTGGTGCCCGTGGATCTGATAAGCAGATCAAACAGCTTGCAGGTATGCGTGGATTGATGGCTGATACAACCGGACATACCATCGAGCTTCCTATTAAGTCAAACTTCCGTGAAGGTCTGGACGTACTGGAATACTTCATGTCTGCGCATGGAGCACGTAAAGGACTTTCCGATACAGCTCTTCGTACAGCCGATTCCGGATACCTGACAAGACGTCTTGTTGATGTATCCCAGGATCTGATCGTACGTGAGATGGACTGCTGTGAGAACAGAGCAGAGATTTCCGGTATGTATGTTAAGAGCTTTATGGATGGCAAGGAGGAGATTGAGAGCCTTCAGGATCGTATCACAGGCCGTTTCTCCTGCGAGACCATTAAGAATAAAGAGGGCGAAGTCCTTGTAAAAGCAAACCATATGATCACTCCGAAGCGTGCTGCCCGTATTATGAAAGAGGGCGTGGATAACATTACCGGAGGTGCTGTAGAACAGGTTAAGATCCGTACCATCCTGAGCTGTAAGTGCAAGGTTGGTGTGTGTGCGAAGTGTTATGGTGCCAACATGGCTACTGGTGAGCCGGTACAGGTTGGTGAGTCTATCGGTATCATCGCTGCACAGTCTATCGGTGAGCCTGGTACACAGCTGACCATGCGTACTTTCCATACTGGTGGTGTTGCCGGTGGAGATATCACACAGGGTCTTCCTCGTGTCGAGGAGCTTTTCGAGGCAAGAAAGCCGAAAGGACTTGCTGTTATCACTGAAATCAAAGGTGTCGCTACGATCAACGATACCAAGAAGAAGAGAGAGATCATTGTAACAGATCCAGAGACTGGTGATTCCAAGACCTACCTGATCCCATACGGTTCCCGTATCAAGATCATGGATGGCCAGGTTATGGAAGCCGGTGATGAACTTACAGAAGGTAGTGTAAACCCGCATGATATCCTTAGAATCAAAGGTGTCCGTGCTGTTCAGGATTACATGCTCCGTGAAGTTCAGCGTGTATACCGTCTCCAGGGTGTTGAGATCAATGATAAGCATATCGAGGTTATCGTTCACCAGATGCTGAAGAAGATCCGTATCGAAGATAACGGAGATTCCGAATTCCTGCCAGGAACACTTGTTGACTTCCTTGAGTATGAGGAAGTAAATGAGAAACTGGAAGCAGAGGGATTACGTCCGGCTGTTGGTAAACAGGGAATGCTTGGTATCACCAAGGCATCTCTTGCAACAGATTCCTTCTTATCTGCCGCTTCCTTCCAGGAGACCACTAAGGTTCTGACAGAAGCTGCAATCAAGGGTAAGGTTGACCATCTGATCGGTCTGAAAGAGAACGTAATCATCGGTAAACTGATCCCGGCTGGTACAGGTATGAAGTGCTACAGTGATGTAGAACTTGATACAGGAATGCCAGAGGAGCCAGAAGAAATCGAATTCGAAGAAATGGATGATGACCAGGAAGTTCTGGATGTAGCAGAAGAATCTGAAGAGCTGGAGAATGAAGAGACTCCGGAAGAGACAGAGGATGCTGAGGAAACATTCGAGGACGAAGATTCCGCTGACGATAGCGAAGAATAATATCTTCTATTGACAGATATAAGAGAAAAATGGTTGCGAAGAATCGTAATCATAAATGAAATAGGGACTCCCCCAGAGAGACGAAATGTTTCTTTGGGGGAGCTTTTTTAGATTTTCTACATATAATCCAAAATTGCTATAGCTTATACCTATAGCCAGTTCTATGAAACTGCAATCCCCAAAATCACAATTAAGGGTTGCATATTCCGAAAGTCTGCTCTATAATAACAACATCACGAGAAACATATAAAACATATCAAGTTACTAGGAAAGGAGAAACCAGAATGACAGTATCAATTAGAACAATGGAAATGTGTTGCAGCATAAAGATGAAGAAAGAGACCATGTGTTGTTGCTGTTGTTGTGTCTCCATGATGAAAGAATAAAATTAAATCAGTTTTATATACATATGCGTTAATACCATAAGACGAACAAAGAATTTTTTGAAGCAGGTATCCGGATATGAGCCTGTTATTTTTTTACCCATTTTGTAACTGTTCAGAGCCAAGCGGATTTTTGTGCAAAAGGGTGAATCATGCTTGCATGAATGAACACTTTTGCACAAAAATCCATTTGGCGGATACGCCACACCGACGAAATGCAAAGCATTTTGGAGGTTGGCTCTGAATAGTTACTTTTTATAAAAATGAAAATTCAGAATACACGGAGAAAAATAAAATGAGTGGATGTGGATGCAGTTTTTCAGCAGTAGAAGATGTGAAAGAAGAAGTAAAATATACAGATGAACTTGCGGAACAGTTTGCAAAGGAAGTTGGAGTTGATCCAAGACCAAATGAAACCTTAGTAGAAATTGACGAGCGTGGTGCTTTTATCAGACAGCCAAATGCATTTATCCAGCCCTTTGGAGATGAAGAGGGAGATTTAAAGGCAGAGGCGAATCGCTACGGAATCTACTGGGCCACCGGATGTAACTGGTCAAACAGACCAATTATCGTAAGGGATCTTCTGGGACTTCAGGATGTGATCTCAGATACCAGGGTGACACATTCCGGAGAGACAAACAAATATGGACATGCATTTGGAGATCAGCCAGGATTTAAGGATCCGAAAACAGGAGCTTATTTCCTCAGCGAGTTTTATAAGAGAGCGAACCCGGATTTCAAAGGAAGAGCCACAACCCCAACACTGGTAGACATCAAAGAAAAGAAAGCAGTGAACAATGATTATCACCGGCTGACGAATTACATTGAAGTTCAGTTCCGTCCATTCCAGCCAAAGGATGCGCCAGACCTTTATCCGAAAAAATTCCGCAAGGAAATCGATGAATTTAACGACTGGCTGTTCCCACATGTGAACAATGGACATTACCGCATGGCGTTTTGCCAGTCACCGGAGGCATATGATGAAGCTTATGAAGATTTTTATGAATCACTTGAAAAACTGGACAAGAGGCTGGAGACAAACCGTTTCCTCTTCGGAGATTACATTACAGACAGCGATGTCCGCGCTTATGTTACCCTGGTACGCTGGGATGTAAGCTATTTCCACAACATAGGACCGGTGAAAAAGCCGATCCGTGATTACAAAAATATCTGGGGTTACTTAAGAGAGCTCTATGCGATCCCTGCTTTCCGTCATGGAAGTGATCCACAGGTATTGGCACTGGATGGCCCGAGAAAGAAACTTGGAGAAGTTCTTTTCCGCGGATATAATGACAGAATCCTTTTAAAAGTAGATTTTGAAAAAGTCTGGGCAACAGATGGTGAGAGAAGAAAATTAAGCAAAACACCAGATGAAGTATTCCTTCGTCATCCGGAAGGAGAGACATACGAAGATTACGCCGGACCGATTTCCAAGACAATCTGGAACAGCCCGAAATGGGAAGACAGAAATCCGAAGAATGGAATCCTGTCCGTGGATGCTTCTATCAATCCACTGAAGGGTCTTTTATAAAAAATATACAGTATAAAATCAAAGTGAGGAAAACGATTATGAAAAATTTAAATAAAATCACAGCTGCTTTGTTGACAGGTATCCTGGCAGCAAGTCTGACAGGCGGTGTTGTAAGCGTATTTGCAGATTCAGATGTAACAGTAATAAAAGGTGTTACAAGTGGTTCCCTGGCTCCTTATTTTTATGTAGGAGATGACAATCAGCTTACAGGCGTGGACATTGATATTGCGAATGAGATTTTTAACCGTCTTCCACAGTATGAGCTTCAGATCGATACAGCAGATGCCCTTCAGGGAGTGATCAGCGGCCAGTATGATATTGCAATCAACAACTATGGATACACCGATGAGAGAGCAGAATCCTATTATTTCTCTTTCCCATACAAAACAAGCTTCAACGAATACATCCAGAGAGCAGATGATGAACCTCTTACATCTCTTCAGGATCTGGCTGACAGAGGCTATAAGATTGAACTGACAGCAGGCAGTCTTACAGCCAATGCGCTGGAAAACTGGAATAAGGAGAATCCGGATCATCAGATCGAAATCATCTATGACAATACCAATTTCCAGGTTCGTTATCAGAATATTGTAGATGGAAAGACAGACGTAGCCATTGATGATGGTCCGTTGATCGATAACCTTCTTCCAAACTTTGGACTTGAGGGACAGCTGGTAGCAAATCCAATTGATGAGGAAACAGAGGATTTCCTTTTCCCACAGAATAATACCTACTTCCTCTTCGGAAAAAATGAGGAAGGTGCAGCACTCCGTGATGATGTGGATGCAGTGCTCAAAGAGATGAAAGAGGACGGTACACTGGCTGAGATCACCGAGAAATATCTGGGAAGAGACACAAGCCCGGATGAGAAATATTTCGAAGAGACAATTAATTAAGAATGAGAAAAAATGTTAATTCACGGAAATGATTTTTACCGGAAAAACAGAAGAGTTTTGCATTAAAAAAATATGGAATAAACTTAAGATTTAGAAGGAGAAACGTCATGGTGGAAATTTACCGTATTGAAAAAGGGGCAGAAGCCTGGAAATATAAAGCTTATGATTATGTGAGGACGGATGCCTTTTGTGTGGGACAGAACATTCCCATTGAGATCGAGTTTTCACATGACGAAAAAGAAGAGGAGCTACAGGCGGTGCTTCTGGTAGAAGACCATAAGCCTGTGGCTGGCTGCCGAATCGCTTTTCCTGACGAGAAGACCGGCAAGATCGAACGTGTCTGTGTTGTCAGAGAGAAACAAAAAGGCGGTTACGGCAGAATCCTCATCGGGGAAGCCGAAAATTGGCTGAAAGAATATGGCGTGAATCACATTGTGATCAACAGCCAGGACCGTGCTGCTGGTTTCTATGAGAAGGTGGGATACAAGCTGAATCCAGATGTAAGCCCGGATGTGTACGATACGCATCATAAAGAAGAGAAAGAAACTAAACCGGATCTGCCAAAAGCGCAAAAATCTCCGATCAGTCTGGGTTTTACATGTGTGCTGGTTGAGAAATATTTATAACGCAGAGACAAAAGGTTAGAAATAGTTACAATATGTTTTTCTTACAGAAATATAACTTGCAGGAGAAAAATCATGGGAAAATTATTTGACGTATCACTGGTATTTACTTCGATTCCGGAATTACTGGAAAAATTACCGATCACCCTGGAGCTAGCTGTGCTTTCCATGCTTCTTGGATTGCTTCTGGGACTTGTGATGGCGATCATTAAAATGAAAAAGATCAAAGTGCTGACACAGATTACCAACCTTCTGATTTCTCTCCTTCGGGGAACACCTGTAATCGTGCAGCTGTATGTGGCATTCTTCGGAATCCCGATGTTTTTTAAGGCAATCAACCAGAAATTTGGAACGGATCTTGCAGTTGCTGACATTCCGGGAATTGCATATGCAATGGTGGCATTGGGACTTAATCAGGCTGGCTTTATGGCAGAAATCATCAGATCCGCACTTCAGTCAGTAGATAACGGACAGATCGAAGCAGCGCATGCTCTGGGAATGACATATGCACAGGCATTGCGACGGATCATTCTTCCGGAAGCCATTGAAGTTGCCCTTCCCACACTTGGAAATTCCCTGATCAGTATTATTAAAGGAACTTCGCTGGCATTTACCTGTGCAGTTGTGGAAATTACAGCACAGGGCCAGATCATTGCAGGAAGAACATACCGTTATTTCGAAGTATATGTATCCCTGGCAATTATTTACTGGGTAATAACCCTGATCATTGAGCAGGGAATCCGCATTATTGAAAATAAGATCCGTATTCCGGATCAGGTAGAACTGGTAAACGTAGCAGAGGAGGATAACAAAAATGATAAAAATTGATCATTTATCCAAAAAATTTAATGATAATGTTGTCCTGGATGACATCAGCCTGGAAATCAAAGAAGGCGATGTGGTAGGAATCATTGGTCCCTCCGGAACAGGAAAATCTACACTTCTCCGCTGCGTAAACCGTCTGGAGACTCCGGAAAAAGGAACTGTGACGATCGGGGACAAAGTCATCGATCTTTCTGTAAAAAAACCAAAAGATCTGTTATACTTAAGGCAGAATACAGGAATGGTATTTCAGAGATTCAATCTTTTCGAGAAAAAGACAGCACTTGAAAACGTAATGGAAGGGCTGATCGTGGTTAAAAAGATGCCGAAAGAGCAGGCACGTGAAATTGCAGTAGAACAGCTGAAGCTGGTTGGAATGGCACCCTGGGCAAATCATTATCCCAAACATCTTTCCGGTGGACAGCAGCAGCGTGTGGCCCTGGCACGAGCCCTTGCAATGAAGCCACAGATCCTGCTTCTGGATGAGCCGACCTCAGCACTTGATCCAGAGCTGGTAGGCGAGGTACTGGATGTGATCCGTAAAGTTGCAGCTCAGGGATATACCATGCTTCTGGTATCCCATGAGATGAATTTTATCCGCCACGTGTCAAACAGAGTGATTTTTCTGGACAAAGGCCATGTGGTAGAGGACGGAACACCGAAGGAAGTCTTTGAACATCCCCAGAATCCAAGAACGCAGGAATTCTTCCGTAAGATGAATATTATGGCTCAGCCGGAATATATGATCTGATACCCAAGGAATCGAAAGGAAATATGTGACTGCTTAAATTCAGCTTGAACAGTCAGGAAAAATATAAAGGAGATAAAACAGCTGTTTGTGATACAGCTGTTTTTGCAGTTGATATGAGAACGAATGAAAAAATAGCAGAAGTATTTGGTAAACTGGTATCTATTGATTCCCCTTCGCTAAAAGAACGTGAGATGGCAGACCACCTGAAAAAATTATTTGGAGAGATCGGAATCCAGCTTGAAGAAGATCACACTCAGGAGATAACCGGTTCTAATGCCGGAAATCTTTTTGCAAGGCTGGAAGGTGAAGCTGGATCAGAACCTCTTCTTTTCGGAGTTCACATGGATACGGTAGAACCATCCAGAGGAAAGAAAGCCATTTTTCATCAGGATGGAACCGTCACAAGTGATGGAACGACTGTTCTTGGGGCGGATGATCTGGCTGGTGTTACAGCTATTTATGAAGCTGTCCTTTATCTGATGGAATATAAGATTCCGCACAGGACTGTTGAAATTCTTATCACAACCGGAGAAGAATTATACTGCAAAGGTGCCAATGCCTTTGATTATAGTAAGGTACGCGCAAAAGAAGCATATGCATTGGACCTTAGTGGGAAAATCGGGGCAGCAGCTTATGCAGCGCCTACTTTGATCTCTTTTTCAGCCACTGTGCAGGGAAAAGCAGCTCACGCCGGATTTTACCCGGAAAAAGGCATCAACAGTATCCAGGCAGCAGCTAAAGCAATCGCCCGTCTTTCCCAGGGAAGGATTGATGAAAATACGACTGCTAATGTAGGTCTGTTTTCCGGTGGAACAGGAACCAACATTGTGTCCGAATCCTGTACCATAGGAGGAGAAATCCGAAGCCTGAATCATGAAAAGGCAATGAAAATCCTGAATGAATATCACCAGATTTTCAAGGAGGAAGCCGGAAGGATTGGAGCGGCTTTAAAATGGGAAGAAAAGCTGAATATCATTGCATATGAAACAGCACTTGGTGGAAAAACTGCTGAAAATTACCGCAGGGCGGTGGAAAAAGCAGGACTTACAGCAGAATTTGAGAAAACCTTTGGGGGAAGTGACAACAATGTATTTGCCCAGCATGGAATTGAGGGGCTGGTAATCGCAACCTCTATGAACCAGGTGCATAGCTGCGGCGAATACTGCAGTATTCCGGAAATCCGACAGGTGTCGGAAATCCTGGTGAATCTGTGTGCGTTATAACGATTGGAATTGCGATGGGAATCCTGCCTGGCAGGATTCTTTTGGCTTATATCTCTGTTTATATAAATGAAAGCCTGCAGCCTGAAAATCCGGATTGCCGCCGGGATTTTGGCGGTAAAATATGGATAGGGGAAAATACAGCCGGGACTATCATTTGTGATAGAATTCCTGTATAATAATTTTTATAAACACTCTTTCGGGGAGGAGGAACATACGGGTATGGACAAAGATGTTCCGGTTTCCGTCTGGCCAGAATGGGAACTTGTAGAAAAAATAGGGGAAGGCTCCTTTGGAAAAGTATATAAAGCGAAGCGGACAGAGCATGGCCGCTCTTTTTACTCCGCGATCAAGATCATATCAATACCAGGTAATAAAGGGGAGCTGGACAGCGTACGTTCAGAGATGAATGATGAGCAGTCTACCAGGGAGTATTTTCGGAATATGGTAGAGGACTGCATTCAGGAAATATATACAATGGAGCATTTTTGCGGAAATTCCCATGTGGTCTCATTCGAGGATTTCAAGGTAGTGGAGTACCTAGATGAGATTGGCTGGGACATTTCCATCAGAATGGAATATCTTACCAGCTTTATGGACTACTGCACAGGCAAAGAACTCACGGAGAAGGAAGTGATCAAGCTTGGCTGCGATCTTGCAATGGCGCTGATCTATTGCCGTAAGCTGAATATCATCCACCGGGATGTGAAGCCGGAGAATATTTTCGTGTCCAGATTTGGGGATTTTAAGCTGGGAGACTTTGGAATTGCCAGGGAACAGGTGCATACCATGAGTAATATGTCCAAGAAGGGCACTTATTCCTATATGGCGCCTGAGATATACAAGGGGGAGAAGTACGACAGCAGTATCGATATTTATTCCCTTGGAATCGTATTGTATAAACTGATGAATCAGAACAGGCTGCCATTTCTTTCCCTGGATAAGCAGCTGATTACATACCGGGATAAGGAGAATGCACTGGCGCGAAGGATGGCGGGGGATAAGCTGCCCGCACCGGCGAATGCAAGTGCTGCTTTTGCCCATATTATCCTGAAAGCCTGTGCATATGATCCGAAGAAGCGTTACAGGAAGCCGGAGGATATGCTCCGGGATCTGGAGAGCTTACGGCTGGCACCTGTGAATGCGGCAAAAGAATGGGAGAAATCCCAGTGGGAGCTTGCAAATTCCAGTGAGCTTGAGCG
Organism: Clostridia bacterium; assembly: GCA_029101305.1. GTDB lineage: Bacteria > Bacillota > Clostridia > Lachnospirales > Lachnospiraceae > Blautia_A. The sequence goes on from JAQXQS010000128.1 coordinate 15,079, forward strand.
TGACCAGAGAAGATATGCTCCGCAGGAGACTGAGCAGGACGATATGGAGAGAACCCATATCGCAGAATCCCCACAGATTGAGAAAGCAGTACGGGATGAGGTTGCAGTTTCAAAACGGGAGAAAAATGAACACTGGAACCAGAAGAGAAGAATTTCTCCATGGACAGTGTCCCTTACAGTTGTAGCTTTGGCAGCATGTATTATCATCGGGGTCTACATGAAGCTGATCCATGATGAAGAACGTAAGGCCCAGAATTCCGGGAAGGTTATGGAGGTACTGGAAGCTAATGATAACAGTACGGCCCAGATCGATGAATTTTCCACTGCGATCCAGACAATTAAGGAACAGGCGAATACGATCGTAAGCGAACTGCCTGACTGTAAGGAAGTGGGCAAGGAAGGAGACCGCCTGCGTTATTACGACAGTAATGGGAAACTGGTGGAGGCATTGATCTATCCGGAGACTTCGGAGGATGGAGTGTACGAGGAATACTATTACTGGGATGAACGGTTGTTTTTTGCCTACGTATGGACTGGCAATAAAGAAGAACTGTATTATTATGATAAGCGTGGGAAACTGATCCGCTGGATCGATACAGACGGAACTGTCCATGACAAAGAAAATGACAGCACAGAGTATACCAAGCGTGGAGAGAAATACTGGAAAAATGCATTGGAGCAGCTGGATGAATAGAATGACATATCATATTAACTATGCTTATACCTGCCATACAGGGAAAGTGCGACTAAATAATGAAGATAATTTCTGGTGCTGTGGCAGGCTTTTGCCGGCGGATAACCAGGGAATAGAAGAAATCCGTGCCGGAGTCCGGCTGCGGGAAAGTCTTCCGGTACTGGCTGTTTTCGACGGCATGGGTGGGGAGAGCCAAGGCGAGATGGCAGCCTGGCTGGCTGCGGATACATTATCCCGTTTTTTTAAGGAAAACAAGGGGATACTCCGTAAAGAACCAGGGCGTTTTCTTGCAGAAGCCTGCAGGGATATGAATCAGGCCGTGTGCAGCTATGGACGAGAACAACGAATTTTTGCTATGGGAACAACGGCAGCCATGATCGCTTTTGGAAAAAAGAAGACTGCTATTTGCAATCTGGGAGACAGCCGGATTTACAAGCTGTCTGGCGAAAAGTTTTCCCAGATATCCAATGATCATGTGCTGAAAAGCTATATGTTTGGAAAAGCGCCTTTGACCCAGTTCCTTGGAGTGGAAGAAACAGAGATGGAGCTTGAGCCTGCCATAGAAACGTTTCCCTATGTAGAAGGCGAACGGTATCTGCTTTGCTCTGACGGTGTGACGGACATGTTGACAGATTCTGAAATCGAAGAGATTATGAAGATGGATATGCCTGTCGAAGATAATGTGAGACTTCTTCGTGACAAGGTGTTGGAGAAAGGGGCCAGAGATAATACAACGATTATTATGTGTGAAGTGAAGCCTGACAGGCGCCCGCTTAGGACCTGGCTCAGGCAAAAAGAGAATAAATGAAGGTGATTTATGATGAGAAACCGAATGCAGGATCTTGATTTTGAACAGACGGTAGCTTTTGACTCTGTAAAAGATTTTGAGTTTACAAGAAGAGCTGCCCAGAGATTCCGTCAGGTTGTCAGCCTGGATGGATTTGAAGATGAGGATGCGGATGTAATTTTCCACTATTTATATAAAGAAATGGAGCTGGTTTCCTTTGGAGATCATCTGAAGCGGTATATATATGAACGGGCAGGTATTGAGGAGCCTTTCGCAGAAGTGCCGCAGGAGGTTTTCAGGGATATTGCGGTAGATTCTTTTAAGGAGACCTATACGCCGAAATCTATGAATCCGACCTCAACCAAGCTTCCGGCACTTGTGAATAACTGGCTTACCCAGGCTTCGGTGAAAAGGGAGACGGTATTTCTGCTGGGATTCGGACTTCGTATGAGTGCGGAGGATGTGTCGGATTTCCTTACCAGAGTGCTGAAAGAGCAGGATTTTGATTTCCATAATCCGGAAGAAGTGATTTACTGGTATTGTTATATGAAGCAGCTTCCATATAGCAAAGCGGAAGAGTATAAAGAAGCATACAAATCCATGGAGCCGGCTGCAGATAAAGAAAAAATCCAGGAAGTGATCAGCGGGGAATTTAATATTGATACAGAAGAGAAGCTTCTTAAATATCTGGCATGTCTGAAAGCTGGCTGGGATGATCCTATGAATGAGAAAAGCCAGGCATTTCAGGAGTTCCTGGGTCTTCTGGAGCATGCAAAGAGGATTATTGCAGCAATGTACCAGAAGGACGAGGAAGAGAAAGGCAGAAATAAGATCTGGAAGCCAGAGAATATTACCCCTTCCGATCTGGAAAAAGTAATCTGTAATGGTATTCCCATTAATAAGATGGGCAATCTGAAGAAAATGTCAGCTTCCATTCTGGCGAAGCATTTCAGCCAGAAAAGATTCAGCAGACAGAGGATTACGAATATTTTGAACCATAAATTCCCTGTGGAGCGTTTTGATTTGCTTACGTTGGAGTTTTTTATCGTGTCTCAGGAGATGGAGGATGATGATCCTTACGACCGGTATCATCATTTTATAGAGGAAGCACAGCAGATTCTGAAAAAATGTGGAATGAGCGAGATCTATATTGTAAATCCATATGAGTGTTTCCTTCTCATGTGTCTTCTTACAGATTGTCCGCTGGCTGTTTTCTCAGAAATCTGGGAAATGTCCTACGAGGAGAATACAGAAAAGGGAAAAGCAGAGTAATCCGGATACATCGGAAGATATTTGAATGGTTACGGAAATTTAAAAGCCATGATAGAGGGAATGTACATATTTCAGCAAGTGGGAATATGTACTTCACTGCTATCATGGCTTTATTATTTATGCAATAGGAAATTCTGTTGGAATCTCCTATTACATAAAAAGCCCTGCCGGGCAGGATTCTTCCTTGTAATAGAAGCTGTTTGAAAATGTTTCTGTCTTAGTCATTATAGTACAGATAAATACTCCGGCTAAGTCGGGCAATGGTGTTCTGGGCATCACCTGCGCTGGAGAGATTCTGGGAAAGGAAGCAGAGAACCAGATCATTTTGTCCTGAGGTATTATAAAGGATTCCGGCATCATTTTCTACGTCAGAAAGCTCGCCGGTTTTATGCGCAACACTGACTCCTTCTGGCAGGGCTGCTGGAATCTTATTATTTCTCTGCTGCTGTTTCAGAAGAGCGTACATATCGTCAGCATGGGAAAGCCCAGATGTGGCAGCAGTACCGGAACAAATCTGGTAGATTTCTTTCAGAAATTTTCCACAGTCATATGCCGAAGTGTAATTATCTCCAAATTCATTGCTTGCAAGAAGAAGACGGCCCATAGAGGTACTGGTATAGCCATGAGCCTGGCAGAAGCTGTTTACCTTCTGCATGCCGGCTGCACTGTCTCCGCCGCCAAGACAGGATACCAGACTGTTGGCTGCCTCATTGTCACTGACGGTGATCATCGGTGTCAGATAAGAATTCAGGGTATCGGCTCCATATTGCTGGGAAAGGGAGTCATAGTTCTCATATACAGCCCCCATGATAAACAGCTTGATCAGGCTGGCTGCCTGCATAGGAATATTGTTAATGGTGGCTTCCGAACCGCCTGCAAGATCACAGATGTAAACACTCCAGGAGCCATTTCCGGCAGGAAGCTGTACAGTGATCTGCGCTGTCAGTGTATCCATTTTTTCATCAGACTTGTTGGCAAAAGCGGAATCTCTATGAGAAGGAGAGATCATTCCGTTATCGGCAGGGGTATTTGAAGGAGTACCTGGGGAATCAGCAGACTGGGAAGAGTCAGAAGCATCTTTTGAATCTGCTTCGGCTGTGTGGGAAGAATCTGTCCCTTCTATGCCGGCCTCAGATGCCTGCGCAGGACCTGCTGGTTCAGATGTCGCTTCTGGTGTCTGGTAAGGAACGGTTGCCTCTTCTTGTTCCGGAAGAACTTGTACAGGCCCCATACTTTCGCCTGCTTTAAGATCTTTTTCGAAAAGCTCATCGCCGGAAATAAATTCCTCATTGGAAGTGTCCGTATCAGTGCCTTCGTCACCAGATATAAATCCAGCTTCATCGCTGGCTGTAGGATTCTGTTGCTGGGAGGAAGAATTATTTTTTGACAGGATATTTTTGGAAAAAACGCCATTTTCCCGGAAAGACAAATAAAGAATGATAATAATAAGGATCACAGCAATTATGCTGAGAAAAAGCAACAGATAAGAAGATGCTGGTTTCTTTTTCTTATTTTTCATAAAGGCTCCTTTCAGTTTGGAAAATAAAGGTTTGCTCTTGTTGATTCAAGCTGGAAACCATAGGTTATGCGGGATCGTTTTCGGCAAAATAAGAATCAATTCCATCTGCGATTCCAGAAGCCATGGTATCCTGAAAATCAGAATCGCACATTTTCAGATCATCGGATTCATTGGTCATGAAACCCATTTCGATTATGGTTACAGGAACAGTGCTCCAGTTGATACCGGTCATATTATCTGCATATGTTATTCCCAGATTTTCAAAGCCGGTTGCATCGCAATAAGAGTTTAGAATGCATGTGGAAAGCTTATCGGACGCATCGAAGAGCTGTGGAACATATGGATTAGAAGCAGACGGACAAATAGTAAGAGCGCCGGAAACAGAGGAAGAATCCACACCATTGGCATGAATGCGTACATATATTTCAGCTCCTTGTTCAGCTACATATTCGGCGCGTTCTTTATTGCTGATCGCTGTATCGTTATCTGTACGTGTAAGGATGGTCTGATACCCGCGATCCTCCAGCATCTTCTGTAATTTCAGGGAAACGTCAAGATTCAGCTGATATTCAGGAAGACCGGAAAAAGAACCTTCTGTGCCCGTGGAGGCTTTCGCTTTCATTTCTGTGGAACCAGGACCAAGAGGCTCCAGATCACTCATGTCTACGCCTGGCCCCTGGTGACCTGGATCAATCCCTATTATGTGCGTGGCTGCGGATGCTTCTGAATAATTGTCAGAAGCCTGGGCATAAATTGTATGTGTCTGAGAAAAAGTGACGCCGGACAGAACGAAAAAAGAAGAGGCAAGTACCCCCAGAACTGCCGGAAAATCATGAAGTATTTTTTGAAATTGCATGTACACATTCTCCTGAATTTTCTATGTTGCATTTAGAAAAGCTGAGTCTATTTGGTAACTGTTCAGAGCCAACGTCCAAAATGTTCCGCATTTAGCTCTGAACAGTTATATCTATTATAATAATGTGTGGAAGGGAATGCAATGTAAAGTTGGGTTTTCCAGTGAATGTATGATTCCAGTGCATTATATGATTTGTGTACATTATAATAGGAAGAAACATCTTTTTGATTCACCGTGATAAATTGTAAAAACCTTGAAAAAATAAGGAAAAATTACAGAAAAACACCTTGACAGAGATATGCAGACAGGATATAATCAAAAAGCGTGCGAAATAAGGCATTTTTTTCCGCGCTTACTAAGATAATAGCAACCGCAAGGAAACCCCATAGAAGAATCTATGGAGAAATAAATCGGGAGGTGAAATGGAATGCCAACATTCAACCAGTTAGTA
>JAQXQS010000129.1 GCA_029101305.1 Clostridia bacterium
GCTTACATTGTGGATCCGTTCTTTTATGGACGGGTCATTTAAGCTGGAAAAAGTGCTCTGCAGCTCATCTCTGGTGGTCTGTACTGCATAGGCAGCCGTTACCTTTTCTCCTGTGATCATGCTCTGCACTGCCCGAAGGAAGCTGCCTGAGCCCAGAAGCTCCGCCTGTTCCAGAATTTGTTTTTCTGACATTCTGTCATACTCTTCCTTCAAAGTCTGCATCACATGCCGTCTGGCTATATCAAAATTCTTCAATTCCTTCTTCACATCATCCGCCTGATGCTGCCGGACCTGGTATTCCCCTTTTCGATAAAACCGTATTTTCCCAATAGCTATTCCCGCAAAGGCGGAAGCGCCTTTATATATTTCCATTTTGTTTCTCCTCTCAAAAAGAATCCTTCTAAACAAGATTCTTCGCCTGCGGCATAACGCTCTGGCAATCTCTGCCATTCCACTGCAATACGCTTCTGTCCGTCAGGCCTTTTTCTTCCATGTAAATAATAATCACACACTGGCAAAAATTTGTCAATAAGAGAAAAAAGAGCCCCCACAGCAGTTTCCGACTTCTTTCCCAAAGTCTTCCCCTTCCATGCAGGCTCTTCCTATTTCTATTGCTTCACTTATTTACTTAATCACACGCTGCCTTGAACTCAGTCCAGTTCTTATTATACTGCTCTTCAGCCTCAGCGCTTACGTTCTTAATGCTCTCTCCGCTTGTTACGCTGTCCGGGACTACCAGGTTTTCGTCTACCAGCTCATCTGCAGCTTTGTTGGTGCAGTAGTAACCGATATAATTGAAGCACTGTGCAGCAACCTCCGGTCTTAAGATGTAATCTACAAACTGATAAGCTGCATCTGCGTTTGGTGCCTCGCTTGGAATGAACATTCCCATAACGCCGAAGCCAAGTCCCTCTTCCGGGTAAACCACCTTCAGATCCGGGTTCTCAGCCAGGGCTGCCGTTACCTGGGAAGTGTAAAGGAATCCAACAGAAGCCTCCCCGTTCAGAAGTGCATTCTGGGTATTGTCATCCTGGATCATACGAACGTTAGGAGCCAGCTCTACCAGCTTGTCGCCAGCTTCTTTAATTACATCCACATCTTCCTCGTTCATGCTCTTACCCATAGTGAGAAGGGTGATACCATTAATAACACGATAGTTTCCGATCAACGCAATGCTGTCTTCCAGAGATGGATCCCACAGATCAGAATAGCCTTTGATATCAATGTCAACCTCATCCGGATCATATACGATCAGCGGAATACCTGCACCGTACGGTACCGTGTACTCGTCGTTCTCGTCATAGAACTGTCCCTGGTAAAGAGGATTGATGTTTCCCCAGTTTGTGAGTTTCTCTTTATCAAGCTTGGTGGCAAGACCTTCTTCTACGATTTTCTCAAGAATGTAATCATCTGCGATTACTACATCGTAATCTCCGCCTTTTGCCATGGAAACCTTCTCCAGCATGGTCTCGTCTGTGTCAAAGTTGGAATATACGATCTTGCATCCGGTCTCTTCTTCGAAACCGTCCAGAACTTCCTGTGGAAACATTCCTTCCCATGTATAGAGGACAAGCTCGGAATCAGCTGCATATACAGGTGCCACACTGCCGCAGATGGATGCGGCTGCAAGAATTACTGCCAGTAACTTTTTCTTCATAATCAATCTCCCTTCTGTTCTACGAAAGCCAAAGATTGCAAAAGTGCCAAAGGCACGGAGCAATTCACTTGACTTTCATTCATGATGATGTTTGCATAAGCAGACATATCCGACTACTCCGCCTTGATCTTCGTCCAGAGCTCTGCATATTTCTGCTTGATCTTCGGCTCCTGATAGCGGAAGATCTCACTGTTCGGATTTTCGAAATCCGGGATATAGGAGGAAATGCCCTCATAATCTCCGGTGATCATGGTTTCGTAAACACTCTTTACAGGAGAAGTATACCCTACTTCTTCTGTGTTGGAAAGAGCAGATTCTTCTTCCAGCATAAAATTAATAAATTCATGGGCCAGTTCTACTTCATTACAATCTCTTGTAATGACCATTGCATCATACCAGTTATTGGTTCCCTGGTCAGGTGTGAAGTAATCCATATTAGGATTTTCGCTGATAATATAGGAAGCGTCTCCGGAATAAACAACTGCCATAGCCTTATTTCCGGAAATCATATTATCGATCACATCATCTCCTGCGTAAATCGGATCCATGGTATTTCTCTGGTCAATGAGCCACTGGTATGCCTCCTGGATCTGGTTCTCATCTGTGGTGTTCATGGAATATCCAAGGGCTTTCAATGCGATCATAAAGGAATCTCTCTCGGAATCATACATATAAATATTTCCTTTATATTTGGTATCGCACAGAAGATCCCAGCCTTCCTGAAGGTCCGCAGGATCCACCACAGTGGTATCATACAGAATACCAACGGTACCCCAGAAATACGGACAGGAATAACGGTTGCCCGGATCGTAACTCTTGTTCATGACCTCATCCATCAGATTGTCTTTATTCGGGATCAGATCCCAGTCAATATGCTGAAGATAATCCTCTTTGATCAGACGCTCGATCATATAATCGGAAGGCACCAGCACATCATAGGATTCACCGCCAGAAAGCTTGGTATACATCATTTCATTGGATTCGAAAGTTTCGTAAACCACTGTACAGTTGTATTCCTGTTCAAACTGTGTAAGCAGTTCCTGGTCAATATACTCTCCGGCATTATACACTTTCAGTACATGGCTTTCCGTAGCACCGCCTCCGCACTTAATCAGTCCGAAACCAAGAGCGCAAACCAGAAAAAGGGCGATCACACGCTGGATTTTTTTCGCATGCTTGCTTGCATGCTTTTCCAGAACCTTAGGAAGTACATTGGCAAAAACCATTACCAGCACAATGACTACGATTACGATGGTGGACAACGCATTGATAGTCGGATTGATTCGTTTGGTCATGTTGTAGACCACGATGGAAATATTTTTTACACCATTTCCGGATACAAAGTACGAAATTACGAAATCGTCAAAGGACATGGTAAATGCTAAAAGTGCACCAGCGAAAATTCCATCCTTTATCATAGGCACGATAACCTTGGTCAGTGCCTGGAAAGGAGTCGCTCCAAGATCCATGGCCGCATTTGCCAGGTTCGGGTCAAGGCTTCTTACCTTGGGATAAACGCTGGTGATCACATAAGGGGTGCAAAAGGAAATATGCGCCAGCAGCATGGTGAAATATCCTTTCCGGAAGCCAAGGGAGGAAAACAGAAGCATCAGTCCAATGGCCGTTACAATATCCGGATTCAGGATTGGCAGGTTGTTGATATTTAAAAGTGTTTCCTTTAACACCTTTCTGGATTTGGAAAGGCCGATAGCCGTAATGGTTCCAAGCACTGTGGAGATCACAGTTGCCAGAATGGCGATGGTCACAGATACATAAACCGCTTTGCTGACCTCTGTATTGTGAAGCAGCTCGGTGTACCATCTCATGGAAAATCCCGTAAACTTGGTCAGGGATTTGGAAGAGTTAAAGGAAAAGATCATGGTCACCAGGATGGGCAGGTAAAAGAACACCAGGCAGATGGCCACGTAAAATTTCTGGAAAAAGCTTGTTTTTTTCTGCATGATATCCCTCCTACTCTCCTTTTTCCTTGTCCATCCGCTTCATCAGGCTCATGGAGATCAAAATGATCACTGCCAGAATCATGGAAATGGCACTACCGAAGTTCCAGTCTCCCACAGAGATAAACTGGGATTCGATCAGGTTACCGATGAGCATGTACTGTCCGCCTCCCAGAAGCTTAGGGATAACGAAGGAAGAAATGGCAAGAAGGAAGACCATCATAATACCATTTACCACGCCTGGCAGGGACAGCTTCCAGATTACTTTCCAGAAGGTCTGGAAACGATTGGCTCCCAGATCGTAGGCTGCCTCGATCAGGGATTTATCCATTTTATTTAAGGATGTATGGATGGGAATGATCATAAATGGCATAAAGTTGCAGATCAGACCTACCATAACGGAAAAGTCCGTGTACATCATACTGATCGGTCCCAGTCCGATTTTTGCCAGAAGGTTGTTGATGATTCCATTATCGGACAAAAGGTTCATCCAGGCATAGGTACGAAGAAGCATATTGATCCACATGGGAATGGTTACCAGCATGATCAGAAGTCCCTGTACTTTCTCAGAGCATCTTGCAATGATCAGGGCAAGGGGATAACCAAGCACCAGACAGATAAAGGTGGTGAGAAGCCCCAGCCAGAAGGATTTCAAAATAACATTCAGATAGGTGGCTTCCAGGAATTTCACAAAGTTTCCCCAGGTGAAGGAAAGAGTCATAACTTCGTTTCCTTCTGTGGTAAACGCATACAGGACAATCAGAAACAGTGGGATCACGAGGATAACGATTGCCCAGATGAAATACGGGATAATGAGACGTTTAAACTGTTTCATTAATATGCTCCCATTCTGTACATTACATGAATGTCTTCCGGTCCGAATTTCAGTCCTACCTGGCGGCCCACTTCCGCATAATCGGTGGTCTGAACTTTATAGGTACGCAGTTCTGTCTCTACCAGGATTTCGTAATGAACTCCCTTGAAAGTAACATTTCGTACAACGCCATTGATTTTCGCCTGGGATGGCTCTACAATATCAAGATCCTCCGGACGGAGTACTACTTCAATCTCTTCGTTATCTTCGAAGCCTTTATCTACACATTCGAACTCGAATCCGTCAAACTGCACCAGGAAATCTTTGATCATAATACCTTCTATTATATTGGACTCTCCGATGAAGCCTGCTACAAATCGGTTTTCCGGCTCGTTATAAATGTCTGTCGGGGAACCGATCTGCTGGATCTCACCGTTGTTCATGACCACTACGGTATCAGACATGGAAAGGGCTTCCTCCTGGTCATGAGTGACATAGATGAAAGTGATTCCTACTTCCTGCTGGATTTTTTTCAGCTCGATCTGCATCTGTTTCCTGATTTTCGCATCCAGGGCACCAAGGGGCTCATCCAGAAGAAGAATTTTCGGTTCATTTACCAGGGCACGCGCAATGGCAACTCGCTGCTGCTGTCCACCGGAAAGCAGGGTGACATCTCTTTTTTCGAAGCCCTCAAGGCCTACCATTTTCAGCATTTTGCTGACTTTCTGGGCAATCACGTCTTTATCCATTTTTTTCAGATTCAGACCGAACCCAATGTTTTCTGCCACATTCAGATGGGGAAAAAGGGCGTACTTCTGGAAAACGGTATTGACCTCTCTTTTATATGGAGGGAGTTTGGAAATCTCGATGCCGTTAAACAGTACTTCGCCGCCGCTTGGCTCCTCGAAGCCTGCGATGATTCTAAGGGTCGTGGTCTTCCCGCAGCCACTTGGTCCCAGAAGGGTGAGAAACTCGTTCTCATAGATGTCCAGGTTGATTCCGCGAAGAACCTGCTGGTCATCAAAGTTCTTGGTGAGGTTTTTCAACTCGATGAGTTTGTTCATTTGTGTGCTCCTTTCCGTCCCTAAGCGGAAATATCAACGATATTTCCTCACGCCGTGAAAAAACCGGCTCTTATCAGGTGATTTTCTTCGCTAATTCCTGTGATCAAATTACTTATACTTCCTCTTTAACTTCTTTATAAGAGAGAAAACAAGAAGAATTACCACTGTAAAAGTCAGCATAATCGTACACAGGGCATTGATTTCCGGCGTTACACCGGTTTTTATCTGAGTGTACACCTTGATAGGCAAGGTGGACAGCCTCGGACCGTTAATAAAAATACTGATTACCACATCGTCCATGGACATGGCAAAGGCAAGCAATGAGCCAGACGCCACAGCCGGCATAATAAGCGGCAGTGTAATGTCCCAAAAGGCTCTCATGGAAGTGGCTCCAAGATCCCGGGCAGCCTCTTCCAGAGAGGGATCCATGCCCACAAGTCTTGCTTTTACTTCCATCAATATATAAGGAATGCAAAATACCGTATGCCCGATAAGCAGGGTCAGCATTCCAAAGGGCAGGTTCAGCATATAGAAAAATGCCATCAAAACCATGCCCAGGATAATTTCCGGTATCATAAGGGGCAAAATGGAGATGTACTCCAATGCGCCTTTTGTTTTCCAATGAATCCGTGACAGGCCTACCGCTCCCAATGTTCCAATAACTGCGGAAACTGCGCAGCTGGCCGCCCCAAGGATCAGGCTGTTCACAAGGGCTTCCATCATGGCACTGTCTGCGAACAGCTTCTCGTACCACTGCAGGGAAAATCCGGTGAGCCGCACCGGCAGCTTGGATTCGTTGAAAGAAAATACGATCACCACTGCCACAGGAAGATACATGAGGCAGAAGATCACGCCCAGGTATATTTTTTCCAGAAGTGTGCTTTTTTTCATCCAAGTCCCTCCACTTCACTGGCACCAGTGACTTTCCGATATAATAAGATCATTAACGTGGTGAGAATCATCATAATAACTGCCAGTGCCGCCGCAAAAGGCCAGTTATTTCCTCTGGTCATCTGATCCTGGATCAGGCTTCCGACCAGTACTACCTTATTCCCGCCCAGAATATCTGCTATAAAAAACAGTCCCATGGACGGAACAAAAGTCAGGATCACTCCTGATAAAAGTCCTGGCAAGGTCAGCTTGAAGCTTACTGTCCAGAACGCTTTCGCTTTGCTGGCGCCAAGATCCCGGGCGGCTTCTACCAGCGACCAGTCCAGTTTTTCCGCGCTGGAATACACGGACAGGATCATAAATGGCAACAGCACATAGATCATGCCGATCACAATGGCCGGATAACTGTACATGATCTTCAACGGCTTTTCGATCAGGCCAAGCTTCTTTAATACAAAGTTCAGAAGGCCTTTTTTCTGCAGGATGATGATCCAGCCGTAAAGACGGATCAGGGAATTCACCCAGAACGGGAGCATCAGAAGAAGCATGGCTTTCTTCTTGCCTCCGGCTGGCAGCTTCGCCATGAAGTAGCCGAACGGATAGCCGATCAATGTAATGCAGATAGTGCTTGTAAAGGCTAATTGGAAAGACTGGAGAAAGGTATTCAGGTATACCGGTTCCAGAATCTTCTTATAATTATCCAGCGTAAAAATCCACTGTACACCATGGACTTCTCCGGGAGTAGCAAAGCTCATTGCTACCATGTAGAGAAGTGGACAGGCGACAAACACCAGGGTAAAGATGTACAGGGGCAGGATCATCCAGATGGAGGCTCGGGTGTGCTTCCTGGAAGCAGAAACCTTTTTGTTTTTCCCGCCTGGCATATTTGCAGTTTTCAGATCCTGACCACGGATGCGCATCTTATTTGCATTTTCACGGTCTTGACCGCGACCGCCCATCATGGATTGCCTCCTGGAGTTAAAACGTCATCATCAACAATAACCGCTGTTCCAGGATCAAAATTCCATGTAATCTGCTGCCCGGGCTGGATATTGGCATTCATTCCGAAGCGGCTGGCTGTGATTTCCGTTCCATCCGGGAGCGTAAGAAGCACTCGAAGCTGGCCGGCGGCGAAATTTTTCTCCTTTACAACCGCCCGATACCCAAAGCTACAGGATTCATCCAATATAATATTTTCTCTTCGGATGGCAACAGTTCCTTTCATACCGACAAGCTCGCCCTTTAAAACATTGGCATTGCCAACAAAAGTCGCCACATAGCTGGTTTTCGGATGGTTATAGATTTCATCCGGGGTGCCGATCTGCTCGAAATGCCCCTGGTTCATTACCACGATCCTATCAGACATATTTATGGCCTCCTCCTGATCATGGGTAATGTAGATGAACGTAATTCCAAGTTTCTTCTGTAAGCGCTTTAGTTCCAGCTGCATGGCACGACGCAGCTGCAAGTCCAGCGCACCAAGAGGCTCATCCAGAAGCAGTACTCTCGGATTATTGGCCAGTGCCCTGGCAATTGCCACTCTCTGCTTCTGTCCACCAGAAAGTTCGGCTGGTTTCCGTTTCCCATATCCCTCCAACTGAACCAGCTCCAGCATTTCTTTCACCTTTTCTTTTATCTGGGGTTTCGGCACTTTACGGATTTTCAGGCCATAACCAATATTGTCCTCCACGTTCATATGGGGAAAAAGGGCGTAGTTCTGAAAAACCGTATTGACGTCCCGCTGGTTTGGCTCAAGGGCTGTCACATCCTTGCCCTCCAGCCAGACGCTGCCGCTATCCGGCTGCTCAAGCCCGGCAATGATACGAAGGGTAGTGGTCTTGCCACAGCCGGACGCACCTAACAGGGTGACGAATTCGCCTTGTTCTATGTTAAGGTTGATTCCCTGCAGCACATATTCCCCGGGAGTAAAACTCTTCTTCAGATTTTTTAATTCAAGAAATGAGTCAGACATTTGCCCCCTCCTCTCTGCTTTATTTTAAATTGCAATATTTTTAAATTACTATATTTTTTCAATCGCTACATTAAATTTCCGTCAAATTTGCGAAAAAAATTACGGGATACCAACTAGCCTGCCATTCAGAAATGCCTTTTCTTAAGCACTGTACATGCTCACGTGCTGCATTTACTGCATATTGCTATATCGGTAACCCGTATTCTGATAAAACATTTCAAAAAAAGGTACAACAACAGCAGGTCCGTCCTGCTCCATCCAGTCAGAACGCACCCCGGTAGCTCCAAGATTCTCAGAGCCTCTTCCAAGTCCGCCTAAAAAAGCTGCAACCCTTGCAGCAGTTTCCCGCTCTATTTTCTTTTCAAAAAAGCCTGGGGCAGAATAACCTGACATGTACCTCGTCTCCTTTGTTTGCAATCAAGGCATATTCTATCATAGAATTGCCTGTTTGAAAACAATTTTTTGCATAAAAAAAGCTGGAAATGAGACTCGAACTCACGACCCCTTCATTACGAGTGAAGTGCTCTACCGACTGAGCTATTCCAGCTTATGTTCTGGCAAATGCTGTCATCTGCCAGACACAAATTATATTTTAGTTGATATGTTCACGTTTGTCAAGAAATTTTTATCTTGAACCAATCCTTCTCCGGAAACTCAACCACTGTACAGTCGTTTGCGTAGGTACATTCCGGGAGAATGATCATGGCATGAAGAACCTCGTTATGTACCGGTAATGGACATAAATGCCAGATTGCCTGGTTAATCTTTACCATGCTGCCTTTCGGAACAATAAAAGCCTTGGCAAGCTCCGGGACAGGGGTGCCGCCAGAAGCCGGGGCAACGTGAATGATCATGTCGTCATCTAATGCTACGATTCCCTCCCAGGTCGTTGTATGGTATTCTGCCATTTTTACAATGCGGTCATCTTTTTTCACCGCGATCGGGGAAAAGCCCATACTGCCTACACAGGTGCCAGAAATGCGGTCTGGGTAAAACTTGTGTATTTCTCCCTGCAACGGATATCCCTCCGGCTCTGTCATGGAATAAAAAGTTCCGTATGGTGCAAAATCTGTGGTGTTAATTTTTACTGCTGTAATTTCCCTCATGTGTAAAAACCTCCTGTTTTTCTTTACATTCTTGTTTATGTTTTTTGTTTCCCCACTTTATATTATTTAGCTGCCTTCTCTTTTTCTACGGTTTCTTTGGCTTTTTTTGCTGCAACTGCGTTTTTTGTTACAGCTGCTTTTTTCGTTACAGCCGCTTTTTTCGTTACAGCTGCTTTTTTCGTTGCAGCCGCTTTTTTCGTTACAGCCGCCTTTTTCGTTGTAGCCGCTTTTTTCCTGACTAGTGTTTTCGCAGGCGCTGTCCCCGGGGTACAGCTGTAAATACTTACCCCAAGTGCTGGCAACTTCACCTTGATGGAAAATTCCCGTTCATCACATTCTTCTGCTTTCGCGGTCTTCGCACGTGGATTGACTACACCCTCACCACCGAATTCAGCTGCATCACTATTAAAAATCTCTTTATATTTACCTGCAAATGGAACCCCAACCTGGTAGTTTGTATAAGGATCCGCAGCGAAATTACAGATTACAAGCAATGTCTCCTCTGGCATCTCTGTCTTACGAAGGAAAGCGATCACATTTTCCTCATATTTCATGAGCTGGATCCACTCGAATCCGTCGTACTCATCATCCATCTGGTAGAGTGCCGGTGAATTCTTGTAAAGGGTATTTAATGCCTGGACACATTTCGCAAGCTCTTCTGGCATATCCCCCTGTGGTGCCATCATCTTGCAGCCAGGATGAACCATCATATAAGAATAGGCTTCCCTTACCTGGGCCAGCTTCTGTTTCTCATCTCCTGGAAGCTTCTTAAGGAAGTCATCCAGAGTTCCCACATCCCTGCTTCCAAGTGTAAGGATATAATGCTCGGAATAAGCATATAAACTGGACAAAGTCAGCTGGTCATAGTGGTTCTTACGCAGAATCGGATCTACTGATAAGTAGGAAAGAAAATCTTTCGTCCATCCGCCGCTCCACTTATAGTCAAAGCCCATATGGTCATTTTCCACGCTATCGGTCAGCTGCGGCCACAGCCCATCCTCCTGAGCGATCAGAATTACTCCGGGACTGCGTTTTTTCACAATGGAATTCAAATGCTTCAGGAACTCAATGGCATGAAGATTCTCATTGGAACCGTAAATATTGGGTGTCCAGCCATTTCTCCGTCCATAATCCAGATAAAGCATAGCGTCTACATCGTCCATACGAAGCCCATCCGCATGGAATACTTCCAGCCAGAAGCAGGCATTGGAAATCAGAAAATCCTTTACCATAGGACTGTCATAATTGTAAAGCATGGTTCCCCACATAGGGTGAACTGCCATATCCGGATTCTTCACTTCGTAAAGTGGGGTTCCGTCGAATTTCTCCAGGCCGCCTGCATATCTTGGGAACTGAGCCGGTGACCAGTCCAGGATCACGCCGATTTCTTCCTGGTGGAGCTCATCTATCAATGCGGCAAACTCTGCCGGTGTACCATAGCGTGTACTAACGGCAAAATATGCGGATGTGGGATATCCATCTGAATTCTCCCCAAGAAATTCCATAACCGGATGAAGCTCCACATGGGTATATCCTTCCTCTTTTACAAAGCGGATCAGCTTCTTTCCATCCTTCCACTGTCCAAGACTTGTCTCATATATGGAAACCGGCTGCTTACGGTCATTATATTTCTTACGGTCTGCCATCCATTTATCATCTTTCCACTGGAAATCTGTCACATCTTCCACAACCGAATTCCAGGCCGGTGCCGGCTGGGTTCTGTTCCCATAGGGATCTGCTTTCTGAAGGAGCACATCACCTCGCGCTTTGATCTCATAGCGGTAGGCATCTCCTGGCTTCACACCTGGAACAAATAATTCAAAAATGCCAGACATCGGCATCCTATGCATGGGCAGTATCCTGCCATCCCAGTTATTAAATCCGCCTACGACACTTACACGGATGGCATTTGGTGCCCAGACCGCAAAATGGGTTCCTGCCACACCGTCCATTATCATAGGATGTGCCCCCATTTTCCTATAAGCTTCATAATAAACGCCGCTAAGGAAAGCACGCTCATCCTCTTCTGTAAGGAGTCCCCCAAATGCATAGGCGTCTTTAAATTTCTTCGTCTCTTTCTCAAATTCTACCTGGAATTCGTAATCCGGTATCTTTCTCCCTGGAATCAGCACTGCATAATAACCAGCCTCATCCTCCAGTTCCATCTCATATTTCTTACGCCCCACAGCTACAGCTGCAGACTTGGCCTCCGGGAAAAAGCCCTGTATCAATACCCCATCTGGTGTCAGCCTCGGTCCCATCACATCTCTGGGAGCTGTCTCCTCCCCATACACAACCGCTTCAATTCCTGGCCAGTCCATATAATCGTATACTGTTTTACTCATAAGCCTCTCCATTTCCCCGCCAAAATTCACGGATTGCCAGATCCCCAGTTCTATATAAAATAAAAACATCTGCACTTCTATCTAATTTTAGAGTGCTGCACAATGCTTTAAAGATGTCATTATTGTTATATTTTTTCGGGTATTCTGAGCATATTTTTAATATTGCAGCACATTTCGTGTTTCCCGAAAGTTTAAGCGATAACCTTCCAAACACTTTCATAAACTGCAATAATTGCTACTGTTCACTCTGTGACCAATAGCTAATAATTTGTTTCTATTTTACCATTTTCCACCAAAAAAAGAAAGGAATTTGTTTGACAAATCCCACCTGCTGCGTTAAATTATTGATATATATTCTGAAAATGTCTAAGGAGGATTTTTCAATGAGCAATCGAAGCTATGACGTGACTGCACTTGGTGAACTTCTCATTGATTTTACAGAGAACGGAACCAGTACACAGGGCAACCCAATTATGGAAGCCAATCCTGGTGGAGCACCTTGTAACGTACTTGCAATGCTTGAACGCCTTGGTAAGAAAACTGCTTTTATCGGAAAAGTTGGGAAAGACATGTTCGGGAACCAGCTGAAAGCTGCTGTTGAAGAAGTTGGAATTGATACAAGAGCCCTTATCATGGACGAGGAAGTACATACTACACTTGCATTTGTGCATACTTACCCGGATGGAGACAGAGATTTCTCTTTCTACCGTAATCCAGGTGCAGATATGATGCTGACTGAAGAGGAAGTACCGGATGATCTGATCCGCGATTCCCGTATTTTCCATTTCGGAACCCTCTCTTCCACTCATGAAGGAGTCCGGAAGGCCACACGCCATGCCATCGAAGTCGCCAAAGAAGCCGGCTGTATCGTTACTTTTGATCCGAACCTCCGCCCTCCGCTGTGGAAATCCCTGGAGGATGCACGTAGGGAGATCGAATATGGCCTCACCAAATGCGACGTGCTGAAGATTTCTGACAATGAGGTAGAATTCCTCTTTGACACCACAGACTATGACAAAGGAGCTGCCCTGATCGAAGAGAAATATCATATTCCCCTTGTCCTGATTACCATGGGTAAGGACGGAAGTCGTGCCTATTACAAAGGTCGCCGTGTAGAATGCGCTCCATTCCTTCAGGAGCATACCATTGAGACCACAGGCGCCGGAGATACTTTCTGTGCCAGCATCCTGAACTATGTGCTGGATCATGGTCTTACTGATCTCACAGATGAGAATCTTATGGAAATGCTCACCTTCGCAAACGCAGGTGCTTCTCTGATCACTACCCGCAAGGGTGCGCTGCGTGTAATGCCTACCCGGGAAGAGGTTGAGGGATTTATTGCGCAGAGTGGACGATAAACATGCAGCTTTTAGACCGTAATTTATGGTTTGTACTTTTTATTAACAATTTAAATTAACAAAAAACAGGAATCGCTAATGTGAAAATTAGTTATTCCTGTTTTATTATTGAAATACTTTTTATATTATTGCAAATATTTACGATTGTATTCTTATCCCATTTATTTCACTACACGAACCTTAGAAACCCCTTCGATTGCCTTTAAGGCATCCAGTGCCTCTGCGGAAGCTGCGCTCTCCAGATCGATCAGAGTGTACGCGTACTCCCCTTTACTCTTGTTGGTCATATCTGCAATGTTCAGTCCCTCTGCGCCAAGAATCTTGGTCAGCTGGCTGATCATATTCGGGATATTTTTGTGCGTGATGGCAATACGGCCAACTGCCACGCAGGTACCCATGTCGCAGTTCGGGAAGTTTACAGAGTTCTTGATATTACCATTTTCAAGGAAATCACGGACCTCTTTCACAGCCATCACCGCACAGTTCTCCTCAGACTCTTCTGTGGAAGCTCCAAGATGTGGGGTAACCAGAATTCCCTCATGACCGGCTACGGTATGGTTTGCAAAATCTGTTACATATTTCTTCACCTTGCCACTGTCAAGTGCCTCGATCAGTGCATCCTCATCAACCAGAAGATCACGTGCAAAGTTCAGAAGAACAACGCCGTCTTTCATCTTGGCAAATGCCTCTTTGTCGATCATCTTCTTGGTGGAATCAAGAAGCGGCACATGAACAGTGATGTAATCACATTTGCTGTAGATCTCATCTAAGCTCTTGCTGTGCTTGATGGTACGGGAAAGGTTCCATGCTGCATCAATGGAGATGTATGGATCATAACCATAGACTTCCATACCAAGAGAAGCTGCTGCATTTGCAACCATACTTCCGATAGCACCAAGACCGATGATACCAAGCTTTTTGCCCATGATCTCACAGCCCGCGAACTGCTTTTTCTGCTTCTCAGCAAGCTTATCGATATCCTCCTGGTCTTTCTCTCTCTGCACCCATTCAATACCACCGACGATATCACGGGAAGCAAGAAGCATACCTGCAAGAACCAGCTCCTTAACACCGTTTGCATTGGCACCAGGAGTATTAAATACAACGATACCTTTCTCAGCGCATTCCTGCACCGGAATATTATTTACTCCGGCACCGGCACGTGCGATCACCGCAACACTTTCTGGAAGCTCCATGTCATGCATTTTGGCACTTCTTACAAGGACTGCCTGGCAGTCATCCAGAGTGTCCGCTTTTTTATATTTTTCATCAAAAATGTCCAGGCCTTTCTGGGCAATCGGATTCAGGCAATGATACTGAAACATTACGCATTTTCCTCCTCAAACTTTTTCATGAATGCAACCAGTGCTTCCACACCAGCCTTTGGCATAGCATTGTAAATGCTGGCTCTCATGCCGCCCACTGTTCTGTGGCCTTTCAGGTTCACAAGACCTGCTTTGGCAGCCTCAGCAACAAATTTCGCATCCATCTCTTTGTCACCTGTTACGAAAGGTACATTCATAAGAGAACGGTCTTTCGGAACAACTGTGCCGTGGAAAAGCTTGCTGGAATCAAGGAAATCATAAAGGATCTTTGCTTTCTCCTCATTGCGTTTCTTCATTTCTTCCAGGCCGCCCATTTTCTTCAGCCATTTGAATACCTTGCCGCATACATAAATGCAGTATGCGTTCGGTGTATTATAAAGGGAACCTGCGTCTGCATGTGTCTTATAAGTAAGCATGGTAGGTGTACCAGGAAGAACATCTTCTGTGATCAGGTCTTCACGGATAATGGCAATTACCATACCAGCAGGTCCGATATTCTTCTGGACACCGCCATAGATAATACCATATTTGCTTACATCAACAGGCTCGGAAAGGAAACAGGAGGATACGTCTGCTACCAGTGTTTTACCTTTTGTATTTGGAAGTTCTTTGAACTTGGTTCCATAAATGGTGTTGTTCTCGCAGATATAAACATAGTCTGCATCCGGGCTGATCGGCAGATCACTGCAATCCGGAATGTAGGAGAAGGTTTTGTCCTCGGAAGAAGCGATCTTATTTGCTTTTCCGTATTTCTGTGCTTCCTGGTATGCTTTTTTTGCCCACTGACCGGTTACAATATAGTCAGCAACCTTATTTTTCATAAGGTTCATAGGGATCATGGCAAACTGCTGGGAAGCGCCGCCCTGAAGGAACAGTACCTTGTAGTTGTCCGGAATATTCATCAGCTCGCGGAGATCCTTCTCGGCTGTGTCGATGATTTCCTGGAATGCAGCACTTCTGTGGCTCATCTCCATAACGGACATTCCGGTACCATTGTAATCCATCATCTCATCTGCGACTTCTTTTAACACCTCTTCCGGAAGGACTGCTGGTCCTGCGGAAAAATTGTACACTCTGCTCATTTCTTCACATCCTCCTCGTCAAATACCTCATCTAAACTTGCACCTGCAGGAACCATAGGATATACGCTTAAATCCTGGTCGATCCAGCAGTCGAGAACTACCGGTCCCTCTGATGAAAGCGCCATCTTAAGTGCAGGCTCTACTTCTTCCATCTTCGTAACGCGGATTGCTTTTGCTCCCATTGCCTCAGATACTTTCACGAAGTCCACACCATCATTTAAGACAGTCTGGGAATATCTGTGATCATAGAAAAGAGTCTGCCACTGACGTACCATTCCAAGTACATGATTGTTCAGAATGATCTGGACAAGAGGTCTGCCGCAGCGGACTGCGGTAGCGATCTCGTTCATGTTCATACGGAAACAGCCGTCTCCTGCTATATTTACCACAGTTTTGTCCGGGCAGCCCATCTTCGCTCCGATGGCTGCGCCAAGGCCATAACCCATGGTACCAAGCCCTCCTGATGTAAGGAAGGTTCTCGGCTCCTTAAATTTGAAATACTGGGCAGCCCACATCTGGTGCTGTCCAACATCAGTGGAAATGATCGCATCTCCACCTGTCAGTTCATAAAGCTTCTGGATCACATATGGTCCGGTAAGCTGGGAATGATCGTAGTTTAACGGATATTTTTCTTTCATATCCTGAATGTGCTGTACCCACTCTTCATGCTTCTGCTCTGGAATTTTTACCAGAAGAAGCTTCAGCACTTCCTTCAGATCTCCGATAACGGAGGCATCCACCGTAACATTTTTGTTGATCTCGGCAGCATCCACATCGATCTGCAGGATTTTTGCCTTCGGTGCGAAGGTCTTGGTATCTCCTGTCACACGGTCGCTGA
This sequence comes from Clostridia bacterium, assembly GCA_029101305.1. GTDB lineage: Bacteria > Bacillota > Clostridia > Lachnospirales > Lachnospiraceae > Blautia_A. The sequence goes on from JAQXQS010000129.1 coordinate 16,411, forward strand.
AACGTGCGCCAAGGGTGATCAGAAGATCGCATTCACACATTGCATAATTGGAAGTCTTGGTTCCATGCATTCCAACCGGGCCTGTATAAAGCTCATCCTCTCCGGAAAAAGCACCTTTTCCCATAAGGCTGTCGCAGACCGGTGCCTGGATCTTGTGCGCAAGAGCACGAACCTCTTCGGAAGCATCTGCGATCACGGCGCCGCCGCCTACGAAGATAAATGGTTTCTTCGCTGCTGCGATCATCTGTGCTGCTGTATCTACATCCTCCGAGCGGATGGTGTCCACCTTAGGCTCTACGGCTGTGATGGTGTGACGGATATATTCACATTTCGCAGCGGTTACATCCTTTGGTACGTCTACAAGTACCGGACCCGGACGACCGCTTTTTGCGATGGTAAAAGCTTTACGGATAGTGTCCGCAAGCTGTGTTACATCTTTGACAATGTAGCTGTGTTTTGTCACAGGCATAACGATACCTGCGATATCCACCTCCTGGAAAGAATCTTTTCCAAGAAGTGCAGTTCCAACGTTGCAGGTAATCGCTACCACAGGAACAGAGTCCATACACGCTGTGGCGATTCCGGTCACCAGGTTGGTAGCACCAGGTCCGGAGGTTGCCAGACACACACCGACCTTGCCGGTTGCACGGGCATAGCCGTCTGCTGCATGGGAAGCTCCCTGCTCATGGGAAGTAAGTACATGTTTGATTTTATCACTATATCGGTAAAGGGCGTCATAAACGTTCAGGATCGCGCCGCCTGGATAACCAAAGACGGTATCCACGCTTTGCTCCAGTAAACATTCTATGATGATTTCCGCTCCTGTAAGCTGCAATTTCGTTTCCTCCTTAGGGTTTCTCTTAACTTAGCCTGGCAGATCCTTTATTTTGCTTTCGGTACCTCAAGGATCGCGCCACGGTTTCCGGAGGTTACCATTGCTGCATATCTTGCAAGATATCCAGTCGTTACCTTCGGCTCTCTTGGCTGCCATTTTGCTTTTCTCGCTGCAAGTTCCTCATCAGAAACCTTCAGTTCCAGTTTCAGTTCAGGAATGTTGATGCTGATGATATCTCCCTCTTCTACCAGGGAAATCGGACCGCCA
>JAQXQS010000130.1 GCA_029101305.1 Clostridia bacterium
CTGTAGATGCACTTAATATTCTGGACAAGTTAGAACTGACGGATAAAGTTTCCTGCCTTGGAATGGAAAAAGAGGACTGTACCGTAGACAGCCTGACAGCAGGTCTTGAAGATGGTTCTGTAGCTTTTGCAGGAAAGACAGAGGACACCGACTATAAAACTCTGGTAAAAAATCAGTGCGGACTTTCCATTCTTTCTTCTGATATCCTTCCAGCAGAGGAATCAGAAGTAGATACAAAGACCGAAATGCTGAAAGACGCAGCCGAGAAGTATTCTACCTTAAAGATTCCGTTTATCGTAGACCGTTCTGCAGACGAAAAAGATGAGGAAGCAAAGGCAGAATGGGAAAAAGCATATGAAGCTGTATTTGTAACAAATGAAGAAGCTTAACCATTTTTGATCAAATGGGAAAGGAACATGCGAAATGTACAATAAAAAGTTAAAATACAAAGTTTTCAGTATTTTTACAGCAGCAATTCTCACATTAACAGCCGTTGCTCCAGTGTATGCGGAAGAAGAAAACCTGGAAGCGGAAGCTATTTCGGGAGAATCTGATGCGGATGCTTCTGCTGATCAGACAGCCCCGGACATTACAGGGCTTACTTATGAATCCACAATGGATTTATCCTTTGCGGAATGCTTTGATGTTTATTATTACAAGGATGGTTACAAACTGCTTGATGTCCATGACAGTGCCAGATATCTTCTTGTTCCGGAGGGAAAAGAAGCCCCGGAAGGACTTGATGATGATATTCAGGTGCTGCAGCAGCCTCTGGACACCATTTATATGGCAGCAACCTCCCCAATGGCATTATTTGATGCCATTGGAAGTGTTGACTCCATTAAATTATCCGGTCTGGACGCTTCCGGATGGTATATCCAGTCAGCGGCAGATGCTATCAACAATGGTGATATGACATTTGCCGGCAAATATGATGAACCAGACTATGAGCTTCTGGTAGGAGAGGACTGTGACCTGGCAATTGAGTCAACCATGATCCTCCACGCACCAAAGGTACAGGAAATGATCGAAACTCTTGGAATTCCTGTTTTTATCGACCGCTCCAGCTATGAGAGCCAGCCTCTTGGACGTACGGAATGGATTAAGCTTTATGGTGCAATGATGAACAAAGAAGAGGAAGCAAATGCTTTCTTTGACCAGCAGTCTCAGATCATTGAAAAATTAAAGGACTTCACCAATACGGAAAAAACGGTAGCTTTCTTCTATATCAATACCAGTGGTGCTCCTGTAGTCCGCAATCCGAAAGACTATATTTCCAGCATGATTGAAGTCGCTGGTGGAAGAAATGCTTTTGCAGACCTTCAGGATGACAGTGGAAAAACTTCTGTTTCTATCACAATGGAGGAATTTTATAATACTGCTGTGGATGCTGATTACCTCATCTACAATTCCAGCATTGATGCCACTGTAAAAAGTCTGGATGACCTTCTTGCAAAAGACAGTCTGATGGCTGATTTCAAAGCTGTAAAGGAAGGAAATGTATGGGTGACAGATGACTCCATGTATCAGCATACAGATACCATCGGGGAACTGATCAATGATTTCAATCTGATGCTGACTGGCGGAAGTGAAGAGGATATGACATTCCTTCATAAGTTAGGCTAGTTCGTACAGATTGCAGGATTGATTTTTCAAACAGGCTCTAGTCTTAATAAATCAAAGGATTCAGGGAAAGCGGGCTCGTAAGCAGTCCGCTTTCCTTAAACAAAATAAAAATGGAGTAAATAATAATGAGTAAACAACCTGGTGGAACCAGCTTCCATATGGAGAATTTCAAAAGAAGATCCCGCTACGCGGTGGTTTTTATTCTGTTGATCCTGGCTTTTTGTCTGATCACCGTACTCAATATTAATACAGGAAATGTCCACATTTCCCTTTCAGAGATTATGGATATCCTTCTGAAAAAGGCCACTGATACCAAAGAATACAGTATTATCTGGAAAATCCGTCTTCCCAGGATCCTGATGGCAACGATCCTGGGCGGAGCCTTATCTTTATCCGGCTTTCTTCTTCAGACCTTTTTCGAGAATCCCATAGCCGGACCTTTCGTTCTGGGAATTTCTTCCGGGGCAAAAATGGTGGTTGCCCTTACCATGATCTATTATCTTGGAAGAGCGGTAAACGTAACTTCCTATACCTTGATCATTGCTGCATTTATCGGATCTCTTATCTCGATCGGCTTTATCCTTCTCATTTCCAAAAGGATCAAGCACATGGCAACTCTTCTGGTAGCCGGAATCATGATCGGTTATATCTGTTCTGCAGTTACCGATTTTGTTATAACTTTTGCAGATGATTCGGACATTGTAAATCTTCATGGATGGTCGCAGGGAAGCTTTTCCGGTATGAGCTGGAGTAATGTATATATTTCCTGCATTGTTGTTGGAATCACATTGATTTTAACCTTCCTGCTTTCCAAACCCATCGGAGCCTATCAGCTGGGAGAAGCATATGCACAGAGCATGGGAGTTAATATTAAATTTTTCCGTGTTGCATTAATTCTGCTTTCCAGTATATTATCTGCGACTGTAACAGCTTTTGCAGGACCGATTTCCTTTGTAGGAATTGCAGTCCCGTTCCTGATGAAAAGAAGCTTTAACACATCAAGACCACTTATCATCATTCCCGGAACATTCTTAGGCGGTGCCGTTTTCTGTATGATGTGTGACCTGATCGCGAGAATGGCATTTGCTCCTCTGGAACTGAATATCAGTACGGTAACCTCCATATTTGGAGCACCAGTGGTTATATTTATGATGTTGCGCAAGAAGAGAGGTAACTAAGGATGGGTAAACATTATTTTCAGATGGATCATCTGTCTGTAGGATACAACCGCAAAGCATTGATTCACGACATCTGCATCGGAATTGAAAAAGGGGAGATCGTAACCCTTATCGGCCCAAATGGTTCCGGTAAATCCACAATTCTGAAAAGTATTACAAGACAGCTTCAGATCATCGGGGGAAAAGTATATTTTGATAATCAGAACCTGACTGCTTTTTCTTTCCGGGATCTTTCCACCCGGATGGCAGTAGTTCTTACAGAGCGAATGAAACCGGAGCTCATGACCTGTCATGACATTGTGGCTACAGGACGCTATCCTTATACCGGACGTCTCGGACTTCTCACAAGGGAAGATGAAGAAAAGGTTGAAGAGGCTATGCGGGCTGTCCATGCTGAGGATCTTGGAAGCCGTGATTTCAACAACATCAGTGACGGACAGCGCCAGCGTGTGCTTCTAGCACGTGCCATCTGCCAGGAACCTGATATCATTATCCTGGATGAACCTACGTCTTTTCTGGATATCAAACACAAATTAGATCTTCTTTCTATTTTGCGGGACATGGCGAAAAAGAAACAGATTACTGTAATCATGTCTCTTCATGAGATCGATCTGGCTCAGAAGATTGCAGATAAAATCATTTGTGTAAAAGGAGATACCATTTCCCACTTTGGAAAACCGGAGGATATTTTTGAGGAAAATATGATCCGGGATCTCTACGATATCAACAATGGTTTTTTTGATCCCCTGTTTGGAAGTATTGAGCTTCCAAGACCTGACGGTGAGGTGAAAACCCTCGTTATCTGCGGAAACGGCACAGGAATCCCGGTTTTCCGTCAGCTGCAAAAAGAACACGTTCCTTTTGTTGCCGGTATTCTTTATACGAATGATGTCGATTACCGGCTGGCACGGCTTCTGGCAGCTGAGGTTATCACAGAGGAGCCATTTATGGAAATCAGTGAAGAAGCATTCCAGAAAGCCATAAAGGCCATGGAAAACTGTGAGCGGATTATCTGTACAGATGTGCCGGTAGGAAGCTGTAATAAACGATTAGGAAAACTGATTGAGTTGGCAAAGAGTAGTGGAAAGTCGGTAATGGTATAGAAACATTCCCCCAAAAGCTGCTATAGTTTCCAGTTATAAGTAAACTGGATTCTATAGCAGCTTTTTATTTACACACCCGGTGTTTTACGTTATACTGGTCTTACTGAAAAAAGGAGATTGCTAACTTATGAAAAAGAAAATTCTTACCAAAGAGAACTTTGTTTTTTTCTTTATTCTGAATCTGGGGCTGGTTTTTACAGCTGTTGGAATTTCAATTTTCAAAACACCTAATCATTTCGCATTTGGGGGAACTTCCGGTCTGTCTATTATCCTGTCCACACTTTTTCCGAAATGGAATGTAGGTGTATTTATGTGGATTGTCAATGCAGCTCTTGTTGTACTGGGATTTATCTTTCTGGGAATCCGTTCCATGGGCTGGACCATCTATTCTTCCTTTGCCCTTTCATTTTTTGTAAGTATCTGTGAATTTATCTGGCCGTTAAGCAAACCACTTACAAGTGACCTATTCCTGGAATTGTGTTTTGCAGTTATTCTTCCGGCTGTTGGAGCGGCTATGGTATTTAATGTGGGAGCCTCCACAGGCGGCACTGATATTGTGGCAATGATTCTGCACAAATATACCAGTCTGGAAATCGGACGTGCCCTTCTCGTAAGCGACCTTGGCATTGTTCTCATAGCCGCTTATCTGTACGGAGCACAGACAGGGCTTTACTGTATTCTTGGAATGATTTTGAAATGTACAGTTGTAGATAGTGCCATTGAAAGTCTCAACCTGCGTAAGGTATGTACCGTGATCAGCAAATATCCGGAACAGGTAGAGGATTTCATTATCAATGATCTCCACCGTTCCGCTACAGAGCAGAAGGCATTTGGTATCTACACGAAGAGAGAGCAGAAGGTATTAATGACAGTCCTTACCAGAAGTGAAACCAATCGCCTGCGTATTCACTTAAGACAGATCGATCCTCATGCATTCATTACCATTGTAAATAGCAGTGAAATTATCGGAAAAGGATTCCGCTCGATTTAAAATCATTCTTTTTAAAAAGCAGAAAAAGCCGGATCACCCCGGCTTTTTCATTTATAAGATCCTTTAATAATTGCTTTCTGGTTCGGGGTATACCGTTCCCTTAAATCCAGAAATAATTTATACCTCAACGATCATTCCCTTCTCCTTATCATACCTGCAGTATTTCCCATTTCCGGAAATAAATGGCTGGTAAGTGTCTGTACGCGTATCTTTTACATAAACAATTCCGGTCGCGATCATTTCAACCAGGGAGAATCGTTTGCTTAAGCTGGAGATCCAGGCATAAGTCTTATTATTGTCAGATGTAGCAGCTACCAGATTATAGCCTTCCTCACATGACTTCAGGGAAAAGTAAATTTTCTCCGGCTTGGAAGATTCCTTAAATACCTGACTGGCAATATAAGAGGAAAAATTCCTTTCTACAAATTCCTGGAAAGAATACAAGGTGTAAACTTCCCCGCTGACTTCGTCTGTGATCCGGTCCCCGCGCTGCAGACGTGCCTTGATCAGGGACAAGGTTTCAATTGTCCAGTTAATAAAGGAAATACTGCTGTAGGTCATGCTCTCCTGAAGCTGGTCGATCAGCTTCCTGGTCAATACATTTGATCTTGTTGCTTCGTTAAAAAGTTCTTCGTTCATAATCCGCACCCTCCATAACATATATGGTAATTGATGCTTTCATTATAAGAGTTTATACCATCAAAAGCAACAATCCACACATCTTTTTTTGTTTTTTTATATATTATTTGCCAATAATCCAAAACCATGGTATCATCTAAGAAATATTATTTTTAGATAACTGACTCAGAACAGTTATAATTTATGAAGAAATGAAAGGTAGAATCTTATGGAAAAACATCATCATGAAAGAAGCTCGTTTTCTGGAAAATTAGGATTTGTGCTGGCTGCTGCCGGGGCATCTGTTGGTCTGGGAAATATATGGCGTTTCCCCTATCTGGCAGCAAAATATGGCGGCGGAATATTTTTGCTGGTATACATTATTCTGGCATTAACCTTTGGTTACTCTATGATCATTGCAGAAACTGCACTTGGCCGTATGACCAGAAAAAGCCCCGTAGGTGCTTTTGGCAAATTCGGCAAATCGAAATGGCTGTCCTTTGGAGGCTGGATCAATGCGATCATACCTGTTTTGATCGTTCCATATTATTCGGTTATCGGTGGCTGGGTAATCAAATATCTCCTGGAATATATGAAAGGCAACAGTCAGAAGCTTGCAGAGAATGGCTATTTCTCTGATTTTATTTCAAATGGCAAATCTGCTGAGATCTGTTTCCTGGTATTTGCGTTATTAACAGTTGCAATCATTTATGCCGGAGTGCGCAACGGAGTAGAACGTGTATCCAAATTTATGATGCCGGTTCTCGTATTTTTATCCATTCTGATCACTATTTATTCGGTAACAAGGCCTGGCGCTCTTGCAGGAGTGAAATATTTCCTTGTACCAAACCTGGAGAATTTCTCCTGGATGACGGTAGTAGCTGCAATGGGACAGATGTTTTATTCGTTGTCCATCGCAATGGGTATTCTTGTAACCTTTGGATCTTATATGAAAAAGGATTTTTCCATCGAAGGTTCTACAACGAATGTGGAAGTATTTGATACTGCCATTGCAATCATGGCAGGGCTTATGATCATTCCTGCTGTATTTGCTTTTTCCGGTGGAGATCCGGATACTCTCCAAGCGGGACCTGCATTAATGTTCATTACCATTCCCAAAGTTTTTGCAAGTATGGGATTTGGAACACCAATTGGATTTTTGTTCTTTTTACTTGTGCTGTGCGCAGCACTTACCAGTTCCATTGCCCTTACGGAGAGTGCGGTATCTACTTTCCAGGATGAGCTGAAATGGAACCGCAAAAAAGCTACCGTGATCGTTGGTATCATTATGATCCTGTTAGGCAGTCTTTCCTCACTGGGTTACGGACCTCTTGGCTTTGTAAAGATCATCGGAATGCAGTTCCTGGATTTCTTTGATTTTCTGACCAATTCCGTAATGATGCCAATTGCAGCTTTTACAACCTGCCTTTTAATCTCCAGAGTTATCGGAGTAGAAAAAATAGAAGAAGAGGTTTCTGTATCCGGTGGAACTTTCCGCAGGAAAAAAATTTTTAATTTTATGATCCGGTATCTTTGTCCGATTTTTGTAGCGATCATTCTGCTTAGCTCTGTGGCAAATGCATTTGGATGGATTTCCATGTAACTTACAGGAATAATTTTCAAACCCGCTTCAGGCTGGTTCTTACAGAAAGGAAACCATATGAGCAATTTAAACCAGACTCCATCTGCAAACCGTCTGCACATCAGCTTTTTCGGCTGTCGCAATGCAGGCAAATCAAGCGTTGTCAATGCTGTGACCGATCAGGAGCTTTCCATTGTATCAGAAATAAAAGGAACTACCACAGATCCTGTGACGAAATCCATGGAGCTTTTACCGCTTGGTCCTGTAGTGATCATAGACACCCCTGGCATTGATGACACAGGAGCGCTTGGAGAACTGCGTGTGCAGCGCACAAAGAAAATCCTAAATAAAACGGATATCGCAGTTCTGGTAGTGGATGGTACAGTTGGAATGAACGATGCAGACTGCCAGCTGGTAAATTTATTTCGCCAGAAAGAGCTTCCTTATCTGGTGGTCTACAATAAAGCTGATTTGATGCCATCTGTGCCAGAAGCCAAGGAAAACGAAATCTGGGTAAGTGCAATTAAAAAAACTAACATCTGGGAATTAAAAGAACAGATTGGCTCTTTGATGAAAACAGATTCTATAACGCACAAACTGGTTGGACAGCTGTTAAAGCCCATGGATTTCGTAATTCTGGTCTGTCCGATTGATGAATCCGCTCCTAAGGGAAGAATGATCCTGCCTCAGCAGCAGGCAATCCGCGATGTGCTGGAGGCTGGTGCAGTAGCACTGGTTGTCCGGGAGCATGAGCTGCAGGATACACTGGAGCGCATTCAGAATAAAGCTGCTATGGTCATCACCGACAGCCAGGTCTTTGCCCTGGTAGGAAAAGTTACTCCAGATTTCATTCCACTGACCTCTTTTTCCATACTGATGGCAAATTATAAAGGATTTCTAAAAACAGCTGTCAGCGGTGTTTCCACATTAAAAAATCTAAAAGACAAAGATACGGTCCTGATTTCTGAAGGCTGCACCCATCATCGTCAGTGCAATGATATCGGTACTGTCAAGCTTCCCAGATGGCTGCAGGAATATAGTGGAAAAAATCTGAATTTCCAATTTTGTTCCGGGCGTGAATTCCCGGAAGATGTCAGTCCTTATGCGCTGGTTGTCCACTGTGGAGGCTGCATGCTTACAGAGCGGGAGGTCCAGTACCGTATGCGTTGTACTATAGACCAGGGAATTCCTTTTACCAATTATGGAACTGTAATAGCAATGGTTACCGGAACATTAGAACGCAGCTTGCGGATATTCCCGGAAATCCACGATATGCTTTGATCATATGTCATGAAAAAAGCTATTGGAGGCAGTCATTATGGTTCTAAGAGTATTACGCTATTTTTTAACAGTAGCCAAAGAGCAGAGCTTTACCAAAGCTGCAGAACAATTAAATATCACCCAGCCAACACTTTCCAGACAGCTTGCTGCCCTGGAGGAAGATCTTGGAGCAAAGCTGTTTAACAGGAGCGGACACTGCATCACCCTTACGAATGAAGGCTTGCTGTTAAAAAGACGGGCTCTTGAGATCGTAGATCTGGAAGACAAGATCCTAAGTGAGTTCAAAGGCACTAATGAAACCATGGAGGGAAAGATCACCATTGGCTGTGGTGAGTTTATGGCAGTTGAGATTCTGGCAAAAACCAGGAAGAAGGCAAAGAAGCCATTGAAATGAAGCCAGGCGACTGCATTAACATTCCTGCAGAGGTAAAACACTGGCACGGCGCTGCACCGGATAGCTGGTTCAGTCATCTGGCCGTAGAGGTACCAGGTACCGAGACCTCTAATGAATGGTGTGAAGCTGTTTCAGCGGAAGAATATGGGAAACTGAAGTAATCACACACTCTTATAAAAACACCTGCAATCAGCATTGTTTGTGGGTGTTTTTATTTTTCCTGATTTAAAAGTCTTCTTAAGCGGGTACTGGTACATTATGATAAATAGACCTTGACATAAACCAGACTTTAAGTATTAAAATAGAAATAATTATATTGAAACAGAAAGGAATTAATAAACTATGTTATATAGAAAACTTCCTCATGGCACTGAACAGATCAGTGTATGTCCATGTTATGCAGGATGATGTGGAGCTGATAGACGACCGTTTCTACATAATCGGACGAAAGGATAAATCAGAAGAGTACTCCTCTGGCCGTAAAACAATGGAAGAACTGACCAGAAATCTGGATCCGGAGAAATTTTCCATTGTTCTGGATCATCAGCCCCAGGACTATGAGAACCAGGCTGCATCTGGCGTGGATCTTGTCCTGTCCGGACATACCCACGGCGGACAGCTTTTTCCACTTATGACAATCGAAAACCACAGTAATCTGGCCGCGGATGACCGTGTCTATGGTTATGAAAAAAGAGAGAACACTAATTTTATTGTAACCTCTGGCATTTCAGACTGGGCGATCAAATTCAAGACGGGATGTAAATCAGAATATGTTTTGATTGAAATACAATAAACGTCTGTTATCAATAAAATATATTAACCTCCTTGCTCTTTTCAGAAGCCGTACAACAGTAGTATAATAATAACTATTAATACTGTTAGAAAAACGTAGAAGGAGAACGTTCGTATGGACCGCCAAGAATTAATAAACCAGATAGGAAACTATATTCCTTTTAATGAGCAGGAGGAAAAAGATAAAGTATTGATTGCAGAATGGATCCGGAATAATGAGAATGCTTTTTCCAGAGAGAACCCCATTGCCCATCTCACCGCCTCCGCATGGGTGGTAAACCAGGACAGAAGTAAAGTCCTAATGGTTTATCACAATATTTACAATTCCTGGTCCTGGCTGGGAGGACACGCAGACGGTGAAACGGATCTGCTATCTGTGGCTATCCGTGAAGTAAAAGAAGAAGCAGGCATTTCAAATGTTCATCCTGTTTCAGAAGAAATCTTTTCTCTGGAATCTCTTACTGTAGATGGACATGTGAAAAAGGACAGATATGTATCCAGCCATCTGCATCTTAATATTACCTATTTACTGGAAGCAGATTCCAGAGAAGCAGTTTCCATAAAAGCAGATGAGAACAGCGGCGTTGCCTGGTTTTCCATGGAAGAAGCGTTAAAGAAATCCACAGAACCATGGTTTGTGCAAAATGTTTATGCGAAGCTGATCCAGAAAATGAAGACAATGACCTTTTAGAAAGAGAACTTATTTATGAGTGATAAAATTACCATCTGCCTTGAAAAAGGCGGACAAAAAGATATGGCAGAATCCTTTTCCAGACGGACAGGAATCCCCATTTTCGAAAAAACGGGAGACAATCTGACTGTCCTTTTTAATTCCAAAGGTGTTTCACTGACAGGTTATGGCCTTAGCTATCAGGGAGATTTCGAAAATATGCTCCACAGGGTTACCAATGGCCGCCTGCAGCATGAAATACTGGTTCGTGCTGCGAAATCAGAAAAGCCAGGACGTAAAGCCATTGATGCCACAGCCGGCATGGGAGAAGACGGATTTCTTCTGGCGGCCCAGGGCTATGAGGTGACACTTTATGAACAGAATCCGGTAATTGCAGTACTTCTGAAGGACGCACTCCGACGTGCAAAGAAGCATCCTGTATTGAAGGAGATTGCAGCACGCATGAAGCTGGTAGAAGGAAATAGCGTAGAACTGATGCCATTGCTTCTTGACCCTGTAGATGTAATTTACCTGGATCCCATGTTTCCCGCAAGACAGAAGTCCAGCCTGATCAATAAGAAACTGCAGCTGATCCAGAAGCTGGAGCCTCCATGTTCAGAAGAGACCGATCTTTTCGATGCAGCGATCAGTGCCCGGCCGGAGAAGATCATCGTGAAACGACCACTGAAAAGTAAATTTCTTGCAGGCAGGAAGCCGTCTTACACTTTGAATGGGAAAGCAATCCGTTATGACTGCTACACCTTATGAGTGTTTTTACCCTATTGTTCATTGGTAATCTTTTATCGATACATTTCATTCCAGATACTTGCGATTCATTCCCTGTATCTGGATAATGCCCTTCCTTATGGTATGGTTTGTATAAAGAAAACACCAAATGATAAGGAGGAAAATGCTTATGAAAAAGAGAATCGCGCTTGCGTTGCTTGGAGCGTTGCTGGTCACCACAATTGCTCCGGCTTCTATATATGCACAGGAGGCCGAAAGCACCGAAACAGCGGAAGCAACAGAAACGTCTGATAATTCGTCTGATGCATTAACACCAGACAAGAAGCCTGCTACCGAGATTACCAGACAGATCAACGAAAATGTTTACCAGGTGCTGGATTTTGACGACACGCAGGAGAAAGAATTTGCAGAAAAAGGCTTCATAACTGCACCTGATTCCCTGCAGATCACAGATAATGACGGTAACATTGTCTGGAATATGGACAGCTATGAATTCGTGAGAGATGCTGATTCTCCGGATTCCGCCAATCCAAGTCTCTGGCGGAATACCCAGTTAAATGCAAATTACGGACTTTTCCAGGTAACGGACGATATTTACCAGGTGCGTGGATATGACCTTTCCAATATGACATTTGTCCGCTCGGATAACGGATGGATCATTATGGATTGTCTGGCAAGCAGCCATACGGCGAAGGCTGCTCTGGATTTATTTAAATCTGAAATGGGAGATATCCATATTGTAGCAGTGATCATCAGCCATGCCCATATAGACCATTATGGCGGTATTGAAGGTATCCTTACGAAGGAAGAGGTTGCGGATCCCACTCTTTCCCTGGACGAGCAGATTGCTTCCGGAAAAACAGCGATCATTGTCCCTGACGGCTTCGAAGATGCAGTTATGTCAGAGAACGTATTTGTAGGAACAGCAATGAAGCGCCGCTCCTTATACCAGTATGGCACTCCAATACCGGCGGGAGAGCAGGGACGTCTTTCCGTAGGTATCGGTCTTGCCGTATCGCAGAACGGATTAGGTTATCTTTCTCCTACCTTTAATGTTACAGAAGATGTCTTCGAGACAACCATTGATGGTGTGAAAGCCATTTTCCAGCTTACCCCGGATACAGAATCACCGGCAGAAATGAACACCTATTTCCCGGATAAAAAAGCACTCTGGCTGGCAGAGAACTGTACCGGAACCATGCACAATCTCTACACACTGCGCGGTGCACAGGTACGTGATGCAAACAGCTGGGCACGTTATATCACAGAAGCACAGAGCCTTTTCGGGAAAGATGCTGAGGTTGTTTTCCAGTCCCATAACTGGCCGCACTGGGGCAATGATGTAATCCAGGAATATATGACAAATACAGCAGCTGTGTACAAATTTATGCATGACCAGACCCTGCTTTATATCAACCAGGGATATACATCCACAGAAATTGCCAATATGATCGAGCTGCCGGAAGCATTGAATAAAGTATGGTATACCCGTCAGTATTATGGTACATTGAAACACAACGTAAAAGCTGTTTACCAGAAATATATGGGCTGGTATGATGCAAATCCGGTACATCTGGATGAACTGGAGCCAACCGAATATGCAACGAAGCTGGTAGAATACCTTGGCGACACAGATAAAGTCCTGGAAATGGCAAAAGCTGACTACGAAAAAGGAGATTACCAGTGGATAGCACAGATCACAAACACACTGGTATATGCAGATCCCGATAACCAGGAAGCAAAATACCTTTGCGCAGATGCCCTGGAGCAGCTTGGATACCAGGCCGAATCCGGTGCCTGGAGAAATGCATATATGGTAGCGGCATTTGAACTCCGCAACGGAACAGGTCTGTATCCACCAGGTGAAGTAACCGGAGCAGGAAGCACTGCCCAGCAGATGGATACCCAGACCACACTGGACTATATGGGAATCATGCTTGACAGCACAAAGCTTGCAGACAGATCCTTTACCATCAATCTTCAGGTTACAGATGACCAGGATTATCTTCTGAAAGTACACCATGGAGTACTTCTGTATTATCCAGGTGAGCAGGATGAAGCAGCCGACTTAACGATTCGCACCAGAAAGACCGGTATCCTGGCAATTGCCGCATGCAATGAGGATGGAGTCAGCAAGCTGGTTGAATCCGTAGAGGGTGACCAGGAGCTCTATAATGCATTCCGTGAGAGTATGACGCCTCTCAGCCTGTACTTTAACATTATTGAGCCATAACAGTTCCTTTTATAACGATCAGGAGGACTGACAGATGAAAACGATTATATTATATGGATATCCAGAAGACTGTAAGGCATCCGGAGAGTATCTGAACCACTATACGATAAGATGCTTTTCCGAACAGGAGGAGCTGATTCCTGCACTTCTGGAGGAATGTCCGGCAGCAGTCCTGGTATTAATGGAAAAGGCAGCTGGAATGGAGGGAGTAATTGCCGTAAGAAGGATATATCCCGGGCTTCCAATTGTATGGTTTTCAAATGACAGTGGGTTTGCACCACAAGCCTACCGCCTACAGGTAAATTACTTTGCCCTTCTGCCGGTCAACGAGGATAAAATAAATACAGCACTTAGAAAATGCGGATTAAACAGGTGAACCTCCAGCGTAAGACGATTTCCAGACAATAGAGATAATTGATTCCGCAGATTGCCAAACAGGAAAATTCTGTTATAATAATGTCAGGAATAAGAAATTCTTATTCCTGACATTTTTAACTTATACCTATAACACATAAACACCTATAAAAGGAGATAAAATGGAAGATTCCATTCGAATTGCAATTTGTGATGATCAGAAATCAGACAGGGAAATACTTCTCACCTTACTTTCTTCTTATCTGGACCAGAATAATCTATGCGCCAGAATTGATGAATTTGAATCTGGTGAAGCGTTTCTGGAAGCAGATACCACACGTTACAGCCTTGTGTTTATGGATATTTTTATGGGGAAACTAAATGGAATGGAAACCGCCCGGAAAATTATCCAGAAGAATCAGAAGATACAGATTGTCTTTGCCAGCACGAGCATTGATTTTGCAGCAGAGGCATTCAATATCGAAGCGCTTCATTACATCGTAAAACCTATTGAGGAGGCACAGGTATACAGTGTCCTGGATAAATTTTTCGAAAGCTTTTATTCTATGAGAACTGTTTCCGTAAAGGTTGGAAGATTGGAAGAATATGTTTATCTTTCAGATATCCTGTACATAGAAGCAAAAGGGAAAAAGACCCTGATCCATATGAAAACAGGTATTCTGGAATCGTCACAATCCCTTTCTGAGATGGTGCAGCTTCTTCCCCCAGGTGACTTTTGCATGCCGATCCGGTGGGCATTGGTCTCCATGCGGGAGATCACTTCCATGCCTTCCGATAAACTAAAATTATCTGATCAGACCGAGATTCCCATCAGCCGCGGAAAGCGGGAAGAGATCAAAAATGCCTTTGCAGATTTCAGATGGTCTGACATGAGACGAAGAATGAGAGGACGATAAGCGAATGGAAATACTTGTAAGTCTGCTCTGCATGCTGATCCATATTCCCAGCCTGATGCTGCGATATGTTCCTTTCAAGGAAAAAATTTCATCCAAAGATAAAAAAAGGCTGATATTCTGGTATTCGCTGACAATGATCTTTGATTTTTTCCTGTGTCTGTGGATTCTGGAAACCAGGAATATGACGGTCACATTTTATAAATTAAATACACTGTTATATTGTATTATAGTAGGAATCGTAAATGTCCTGATCATAAAAGGATATACAAAAGAACATCTATTTTCCTTCGGACTTACCGCCTTACTCGTCTGGCTTACCTTTGCACTTGCAGTCTATATTACAGACAAAATCGGATATACTACGCTAAACCAGGGCTTGCTTATGGAAACTGTTATTGGTTTTGTCATTTATCTGCTTTCGTATCGGTGGTACCGCAGCCTGATGTGCCGAACCATAACACCGTTTCTTGATATTGACAGTGAAGATTACTGGAATAATATATGGTTTATTCCTATTGCCATGTTTTTTAGCGGTCTCTTTTCCCATGGTATGGAAGAATACACCGCTACAGCAATGCAGCTGGTCAGCAGGATTCTGATCGGTCTGGCAACTATTGTTCTCTGTCACAGAATTGCGCAGGATTACAGGAAAATGCTGGAAAAAGTCCAGATAAACCAACAGCTGGAAATGCAGAAAAAATATTATGAGGTGCTGACAGAAGCTGTACAAAACGAACGTGAGGTGCGGCATAATTTCAAACACTAGCTTGCGGCACTTAAAGGATTTCTAGATAACGGCAACGAAGAAGAACTGCGGCAGTATTGCGACAGTCTGGAAAGCACCCTGTTGAATATTGCAGAAATTCCATACACTGGGAATGCGGCTGCGGATGGTGTCTTATATCATTATGCCAGTATAGCCAAAGAGAAGCAGATAGCTTTTAAAGTCTGCTGCAGGCTGAATAAATTATCCATATCTGACACAGATCTGTGCTGCCTGCTTGGAAATGCCCTGGATAACGCAGTAACAGCATGTGAAAACGTTAGCGGTAAGCGATACATTACCGTAGCCTCCGAAAAAAATCAGGATATGCTGATGCTTACGGTGGATAATTCCTTTGATGGAAACCTTCTGAAAAACGGAGAGAAGATTTTATCCAGAAAACGGGAAAATGAAGAAGGAATCGGTATCCGCTCCATGAAACAGATCTGTGAAAAATATGGGGGAACCAGCCGGTTTGAAGCCGAAAGCGATTGCTTTGAAGCCAGCTTTATGATACATATATAATTATTAATTTACGAAATAAGAAAGAAGGAATACTTATGACATACAAAGAAAAGAAGCGCTCTATGTTTCTGGGATTACCATGGACTTTTACCTCTTACACGGTAACAGATGAAATCATCACTGTAGATTCAGGTCTGCTACGGAAAGAAGAAAATGACTGCTACCTGTATAAAGTAATCGATGTCCGGCTGGAGAATACCCTGCTGGAGAGAATTCTTGGGCTGGGCACCATACACTGTTTCACTGGAGATGTGACCGATCCGGATCTGAAACTGGTTCATATCAAACACGCGAAAGAGATCAAGGATTATATCCTGAAACAGTCAGAAACTGAAAGATTGAAAAGAAAAACTCTGAATATGCAGCATCTGGACGGAAATCCAGGCATAAGCCATATGGCAGAAAACGACAGCTGCAGGCAATGATAGCGAAAAAGAAATCATGGTAATTGTTTTTGGGAGGGACTAGGCATGAATACAGATCTATCATTTTCTGTACTTACTGCAAACGTCATAAGCTTATTGCTGATTGGCACGTTATATCTCAGCAACCGACAGCGAATGAGCCAGGACAAAGATATGAGGATCGTTCTGCAGATGATGGGAATTACTGCCATCTCCAATGTTACTGACTGCTGTGTTTTTTATCTGGATGGAAGCTCCGGAATATTTTTAAAAGTTCTGGTATTCCTAAGTGGATCGTGGCTCTTTCTGGGAAATGTACTCATTGGTTATACATGGGCCAGATTTATTATGACGCACCTGAATATCCCCTTTACAGATACACGCAGAAAGATTTACAGAATAGGAGGACTTGTTGCCTGCCTTTTGCTGATCATCAATATTTTCTATCCGTTGGTATTTAGCATTAACGATGGCGTATATCAGAGAGGACCTGCCTACAGCGTGTTCCTGTTCTTTGCAGTTCTGTATATCCTGGACAGTCTTTATCTGTACGCCAGATGCCGTAAAAAAGTTGGCACACTGAAGCTGTTTCCGGTACAGGTATTTTTTGTTCCTATCATAATCGGGGTAACTGTACAGGCATTTTTTATTGAGATTGCAATTACATGGACATCCATTGCAATCGCAATTGCAGGGATCATGACAGCACTGAAAAACGAAATTATTTTTCTGGATTGCCTTACAGGACTTTATAACCGTGGATATCTGGAATTTCTGCAAAAACAGGCTTATAAGAAAAAGAATGTCTGGGTGTCCGGTATCATGATCGACCTGAATGGCTTCAAACAGATCAACGATAATTATGGACATTCTGAAGGTGACGTTGCATTAAAGATTGCCGCTGATCTGCTTCGAAAATCATTTGGAGAATATGGAGTGGTAACAAGATACGCAGGTGATGAGTTTGTGGTAATGCTGAACACCACAGATGAGCAGCTTGTCCAAAGCTTAATCCAGCGTGCGAAACAAAATTTTGAAGCTGAAAACAAAACCAATCGTAAGCCTTATCAGTTATCCGCCTCTATGGGATATGCTACATCCGATTTGAGAGTCGAAACCATCGCAGATTTTATGAACCGTATCGATCATCAGATGTATCAGGATAAGCTTGCATATTACAAGAAAAATGATCGCAGGAAAAGATGAAAGAGGTAAATACAAAATGAAGTTCTATTCATTTGGAAATATAAATGCACCAGTGTTCATGTTATTACCTGGTACCTGTTGTCACTGGAAGAGCAATTTTGAAAAAGTAATCCCATCACTTTCTGATACCTATCACGTGATTTGTGTAAGCTATGATGGTTTCGATGAAACGGAAAAAACAGAGTTTACAACAATGCTTGAAGAAACAGAAAAAATCGAGAACTATATCATAGAACATTTCAGCGGACATATCCATGCTGCTTATGGATGTTCCCTGGGAGGCTCTTTTGTAGGATTGCTGGTGGCACGAAAGAAAATACATATTGATTATGGCATTCTGGGAAGTTCGGATCTGGACCAGGCATCACCTTTTACCGCGAAACTTCAGACCACTTTGTTACTTCCATTGATCTACCCTGTGATCCGTGATGGCAAAATGCCATTTCGTTTTTTGCAGAAACGCGTAGAAAAAAGAGGCGAGTATGGCAAGGCCTTTATGGAAATGTTTGGCGGTGCACGGCCATATATCACGAAGCAAGGCTGTAAAAACCAGTTTTATTCTGATCTTATAACACCTATGCCAGATCATATTGATGTAGAAGAAACTGAAATTCACATTTTCTATGCTTTAAAAATGGGTGAGCAATATCGCTCTCGCTATAAACAACACTTTGCACATCCAATCCTGCATGAACAGGATTTACAGCATGAAGAACTTCTTGTATGTTACCCTGACAAATGGGTGGAGCTGGTGAAAAGTATTACATAAATTTTTCATAAAAGAAAACAGAAATGAATAGAATTTTTATGTCCCTACAACTGCCTATATTCTCTCGGCAGTTGTAGGGACAGCACTTCTGCTTTCGATATTCCTTCTTCTGCCTTCCGTATTTATGGGAAATCCACAGACCCTTGTAAATATTACATCCAGGGTCTATGTATCTGTCACACTGATTGGTATTTTATCGGCTGGAACCTCCTGGAATAAACTTACCGGAAGCCTGCAAGTCTTTCACATTCCCTCTTTGTTCATTTTTACGTTGGATATTACCCTGAAATATATTTCCATTTTAGGAAAGGTCTGTGCAGACATTCTCACTTCTGTCCGGCTACGGTCTGTAGGGAAAAATCCTCAAAAGGCAAAAGCTTTTTCCGGAATTTTTTTATACGATGATAATGATTGGCTGTATTTTATTTTTCTTTTATCTGAACCATTAAAAGAAGATGGCTGTAAGGATTTTTGTCCCATCGAGAAGAACGGCGGATCAGATTCTGCCTCTTGTCAAAAGTGAACTTGGCCTTGCCTTTTTACCACAGCCCATGGCAAAAGAAGCGCTGTTGAAAAGGGAAATTGTCCAGATTCCACTTGTAGAAGAAATTCCAGAGCGATATATCTGTCTGGTCTATGACAGCCAGCATCCAATGGGCGCCGCTGCCAGGGAACTGAAAAATACGATTTCCATATGACCTGTGAAAGGCATTCCTGTGTTCCCCGTTCTGCGTTGTACCTTGCAGATGGGTACAATCTTGTCCGCTCCTATACCGAAGGGCTTGCCATTGCGGAGCGAAAAGAAGAACGACAGCGGGGAATCCTGGTTCTGTATGCCCTTCCTGATACCTGCCGCCTGAACCTTACGGAAGCACAGGCTTATGCCGTGGTATGGAACACTTTTCAGGAAATCCAGCAGGCCGCCCCGACTGCAATTGTATTCTATGGGCAGGAGACCGGAGTGAAAAAAGCGGATCCATCCAAACCTTTTGATGAGCTTGGCGTGCTTCTTCCCATCCATGCATTTGAGAAAAAAATGCTCCAGCATCTGGAAAAAATTGACGGAATCGTGCTTGCCTGCCGGGAACGGATGATGGAACAGGCTGGAAATGACAGTCTGAAGCTTTAAAAAGCATTTTGGAAGGAAGTGGACAGAATGCAGCCAGAAGTCGTTAAGAAAAATCATATGGATGTGGAATGGCATGAATATACCGATACGAACGGAGAAAATACACCAGTTATTAATGCCAGCATTACTGAAAAAGCTTCTATCATCGGCCGCGTAGGAATCATGTTTTTATCCTGTGGAACAGGCGCCTGGAGAGTACGAAGCTCCATGAATACGCTGGCGGAGGCCATGGGAATTACCTGTACCGCAGATATCGGACTAATGTCTATTGAATATACCTGTTACGATGGGGAAAATGGTTTTACCCAGTCTCTGTGTCTTACCAATACGGGAGTTAACACTTCCAAGCTGAACCGTCTGGAGCACTTCATCCGTAACTTTGAGGCTGAAGGGAAAAATATGTCCGGTGAGGAATTGCACAACTACCTGGATAATATTGAGCGGATACATGGGTTGTATTCCCCCGCAGCCCTTGGACTTGCCGCAGCCGTTGCATGCAGCGGCTTTACCTTTCTTCTTGGAGGCGGGCCAGTGGAGATGCTCTGTGCTTTTATCGGAGCAGGACTTGGAAATTATCTCAGGTGCAAGCTGACCAGCCATCATTATACGCTGTTTCTGGGAATTGTTTCCACTGTTTCCCTGGCTTGTTTTGTCTATGCCGGACTACTAAAGCTTGGGGAAATCCTGTTTGGTATCTCCATTCAGCATGAAGCAGGATATATCTGCGCCATGCTTTTCATCATCCCCGGATTTCCTTTCATCACAAGCGGTATCGACCTGGCCAAGCTGGATATGCGTTCCGGTATGGAACGTCTTACTTATGCACTGATCATCGTTCTGGTAGCAGCCATGTCCGCCTGGATCATGGCAATGGTTCTGCATTTGCAGCCAGTGGATTTTATCCCGCTTCATATGCCCGTAGCAATGTGGATCCTGCTGCGGCTGATTGCCAGCTTTTTCGGAGTGTTTGGTTTCTCCATCATGTTTAACAGCCCTGTGAAACTGGCATGTTCTGCTGCAGTGCTTGGTGCGATCTGTAATACCCTTCGTCTGGAACTGGTAGATCTTGCATCTTTACCACCGGCTGCAGCAGCTTTTATCGGTGCGCTGGCATCCGGGCTTCTGGCATCCCTCTTGAAAAACAAAGTGAGATATCCAAGAATTTCCGTAACCGTCCCGTCCATTGTCATAATGGTGCCAGGGCTTTACCTGTACAGGGGATTTTATAACCTGGGAATCATGTCCCTGTCCGTATCCGCATCCTGGTTTGCAGCGGCGCTTCTGATCATTATCGCCCTGCCTCTTGGGCTGATTTTTGCCAGGATTCTCACGGATAAGGCATTTCGGTACTGCACATGATACAAAAAAGTTCACAACATATTACAACAACTGTATAAAAAAAGGTGTATGAGGCGAAGGCTTTCATACACCTTTTGTCACTTGTTATTTACAAATAATAATGTTAAAATCATTTCATAATTGGAAAACAGATGTATCTTCCAGGTGAGAGGATGTTTGAAATGAAGGATTCTGAGAATCAAATTCGCCAGAAAGAGGCGTATGATATGTTAAGTATGATTTCCTATGCGGAAGAAAATGGAATAAAAAAGGGCGAAAACATTCTGCTTCCCGGATGTCTAGGACACGATTTTTTACCTACTACCTTTTAAAATCACTTAGTACTATTTGATGTTATTTCCTACCTTTTTATCTGTATCATTTTGTATTATTTTGTGTTATTTAAGCTTAAAAGGGACTCAATAACACAAAATTCATTGCTTTTTAGTACGAAATTTTCATGTTGCCTCGTGTTATTTGGTACCAGATAACATTAAACGATACGGTGACCAAAGCCCTTTTTTGACCATATTTTAAAGCATTTTTTCAAGCAATTATATGCTGTTTTTTGTTATGTTTTGTCCCCTTCATTATGACATTGAAATGTTTTTGAGTATGTCAAAATTTGACTATTTTTATATTGGCGAAAATATTTTTGGATAAAAGAAGATAAGATTATGACAGGCAAATGTTTTTTAATGCAAACCCAGAGAGTATACCAGAACATTTGATACATAAACTTATGTAAATTTATATTGTTCCCATTTTTTCTTTATGGTAATATAAAAGAAATATTAGACAATATAGATAAAGGATTAGGATTTTTGCAGAAAAAGAAAGTACTTTTGAACAACACATCGCTACAGGAGGGGAAATGAAAGATACAGCAGTGATCATTATGCACATACCGGACAGCCGCCTTACGGAAGATCTGGAAATTCCGCTTCACATCACGGCAAGTGAACTGATTGAAGCACTTTCCCAGATATATTCGCTGACACTGGACGGGGAAGTAACAGACTATTATCTGAAGACCGACCGCCCCAAAAGACTGGTGCGGGGAGCCCGGACCCTTGAAGAATTCGGACTTCGGGATGGTACGGAAATGTGGGTTTGGAATCATTAAGAGAATCGGAGAAACCGGATGGGAAAAGAAGAGAATACAACAGCAGAATTTAAACTGGAGATCAGTTCCAGAAGAATATATAAA
>JAQXQS010000131.1 GCA_029101305.1 Clostridia bacterium
ATGGCATCATAACACTGTTGCTGATGTAATCCATAATGTCAAGTAACTGACCTGTGGAACCGTTAGGCAACTTCACTTCTACATAGAAAATACTGTAACCAAGCGCAATGATTGCGGAGGCTGCAAGGTAGATCACGGATAGGTGATCCATCCACCGATCACTGCGTAATAGGTCATGATGAGAACCGGTACTAGGAAAGTAAGGATTCCAAGAAACTTCCACTTCGGATGCATCTGGGTGTAAGCGTCGCTAGCACTTTTCTGGGTGCGGCGGCCGATGGCAATATCAGAAGTAAGAAGAGTAAAGCCGAAGGTCAGTACCAGGATTAGGTAAATGATCAGAAAGAGGCCGCCCCCATCTTTGGCTGCAAGATAGGGAAATCTCCATAAGTTTCCCACTCCCACAGCACTGCCGGCTGCGGCAAGGACAAAACCAAGCTGTCCTGAAAAATGATTTGATTTCTTTTCCATTGTAAATAGTTCCCCTTAAAAAAATGTGAACGGGCTAGAGCGTGCAGATTGCAGGAATGATTTTTCAAACAGGCTCTAAGCCGTATATGTAAATATTGTAAGAGAATGGCTCTCTCTTGTCAACAATACCAGCCTGGTTATTCAGTATCGAAAAGGTTACTCTTTGATGCTGGACACAAGGTGGTAGTAGAAGATTCCACTTGACGTCGGCAAGTGGATTTGTTAAAATATCGTCTCGGAATATGACATTAAAATTATTTTTTACAACGGCTTGCTCCGTTACATTTTCAGATATAATTGAATATGATAGGGCGCTGATTACTTCAGTGCTACGGTCGGACATCCATAATCCATTTTGCAATTGGGGTATGGATGTTTTTTTAATGAGCGGAAATTATAAAAATATGGCAAGTCATGTTTAGAAATGAAAGGAGTAAGACATGGAAAACGAATTATTTGAAAAAACTTCTGTGCCGAAAGCGTACATGAAACTGGCGCTGCCGGTTGTGCTCAGCATGATGGTTTCCCTGGTCTACAATATGGTGGACACGTATTTTATCGCATTGACAGGAGTGCAGGAGCTGGTGGCAGGAGTGTCCCTTGTGGTTCCGATATTTACAATGATGATTGCTTTTGGGGATATTTTCGGACTTGGAGGAAGTTC
This sequence comes from Clostridia bacterium, assembly GCA_029101305.1. Taxonomy (GTDB): domain Bacteria; phylum Bacillota; class Clostridia; order Lachnospirales; family Lachnospiraceae; genus Blautia_A. The sequence goes on from JAQXQS010000131.1 coordinate 1,136, forward strand.
GGTTATTTCACGGCTTTTTGGAGAAAAAAGAGAGGCTGATGCAAAGCGGGCCAGTGCTTTTTGTGTCTGGGCGTCTGTGCTTTTTGGCGTTTTCGTAACAGTGATACTTCTTCTGTTCCGCAGCCAGATTCTTGGCATATTGGGAGCAGATGAGACTACATGGCAGTATGCAGGTGATTATTACACCTGGATCGTACTTGGTGCAGTATTTATTATTTTTGGCCTTGTGCCTAGCAATATTCTTCGTACAGAGGGGCTGGCAACACAGGCAATGACGGGCTCGATTCTGGGCTCTATTGTGAATATTATTCTCGATCCGGTATTTATTTTCGGACTGAAACAGGGAGCAGCCGGAGCTGCAATCGCAACAGTACTGGGAAATGTGATTGCTGATATTTATTATGTTTATGCGATCCGAAAGAAGGCAAAACGTCTGTCCGTGGCACTTACCGATGTGAAAATCCCTGGTGTTATGATCCGGGATATTTTTACTATCGGAATTCCGGCATCGATCACCAATTTAATGCAGAGCTTCATGGTGATGATGACCAATCATTTTCTGCTCAGTTATGGAACTGACAAAATCGCTGCTATGGGAATTGCCCTGAAAGCGAATATGATCACAACACTGATCCTGGTTGGATTTGCCTTTGGAGGACAGCCTTTGATTGGTTATAATTATGGTTCTGGAAATCAGAAAAGACTGAAAGAAATTTTGAAGTTTTCTTATCTTTTTGAAATGGGACTTGGACTTGTTTTTACAGTGATTATGAGTGCGTTTGCGCCGATGATCATAAGCATATTTATGAATGATCCGGAGATTGTAAACAATGGGGCAATGATGCTGAGATTTCAGCAGCTGGGTATGACGTTCATGGCGGTTACCCTTGTATCTACCTGTGTGTGTCAGTCTGTGGGAAATGCGCTGGGAGCTTTCACATTATCGCTCAGCAGACAAGGTGTGCTGTATGTGATCGCGCTACTGATTCTTTCCAGGATCTTTGGATATACAGGTGTGCTGGTTTCACAGGCTTGTGCAGATGTGGTGACGGCTGTGATAGCGGTGGGTATTGTGCGGAAGATTCTGAAAGTGAGAAGATAGTGTTGCCGTTACCTTAGTTTTAGTGGTATTCTAAGAGCATATTAGAGCGTGTTTACAAAAATTTAACATCAAAAAATTGAGGGGCAGTTTGGATGTATTTATGGGTTATTGCGGTAGTGGCAGCTTATTTTATCAAGGGCCTGTGTGGCTTTGCCAATACATTGATATTTACAACTATATTGAGTTTTGGTACGGCGAATGCAGATATTTCGCCAATTGATCTGCTGGTGGGGTACCCGTCTAATCTGATTCTTACATGGAAAAACAGGAAAAGACTAGATCCGAAAATATATCTCCCCCTTATAGGATTGGTCCTGTTGGGGAGTATTCCTGGCTCTTTTTTGCTGAAAAATGTAGATGCAGGTGCGATTAAGCTGTTATTTGGTGTAGTGGTGATCGTTCTGGGTGCAGAAATGGTATTACGGGAGTATAGTCACAAAAAGGGAAAATCCTCCAGAATCCTGTTGGCGGTTATTGGAATCCTGTCAGGAGTGCTTTGCGGTTTATTTGGCATTGGTGCTTTGCTGGCGGCCTATGTCAGCAGGGTAACAGAAGACACGGACTCCTTTAAGGCTAATATTAGTGTGGTTTTTATAGCAGATAATACGGTGCGCATAATCCTTTACAGCGTTCTGGGCCTGTTGAATCTGAAAACGGTACAAATGAGTCTGTTGCTTTTTCCATTTGCTTTACTGGGATTGCTGGCAGGTATAAAATGCAGCAATATTGCAGATGAAAAATGGATCCGCAGGATTACAGCGGGGTTGCTGATGCTTTCGGGAATTTCTCTTATTTTGAAAAACCTGTAGATGTAAAAAACGTAGGTTAAAAAATGTTTTCCTTTGTCAGCAATATCAGCATATGCTAAAGCGAATATGCAGATATCTTTTGAACTGCGGTGTAGAATATGAGGCAGATACTATTAAGAAGGTATATCTTCGCAGTAAAGATGGCACAATAAACCAAGAGGTTTATGTAATCCCATTAATTACTTTCGTTATCCTCTGATCATTCCGATTGTTTATTATGAGGGTGCTGGAAACTGGACGGCTGGGTTGCATTTCCGGGACCGGATTGAATTTGCTGAAGAAATGAAAGAATATATACCAGATTTTAAATATCATGTAGTCAGTGTACATAAATATACAGATGAGGAACTCTTCCGCCAGAATAATGAGATGGCGCTTGTCATGCGTATTAACAAATTGCAGAATGTGAGAAATTTGGAGGATTTTTCGAAAGAATCTGATGAGTTTCTGCGCCGTATCTATGGAAATGCATCGGAAGAGATAAAGAACATACTGAAAAATATCATTTGGGCCTTGCTGAAAAATATGAATGTTCCGAACAGAACAGCAGAGGAATTCATGGACAGTATAGAAGGAGGGTGTGGAATGGGTGAGTTGTTTGCGAATGCAAAGCTAAATATCTATGAAGGCTTAGAAGAGCTGAGAAGGGAGAAAGAAGAAGCTGAGAAACAGGTAGCAGATGCGAGAATAGCGTGCTATGTTACGGATACAAATTTCGAACATAGTACGCTATTTTGTCTTTGGCAGAATACAAAAAAAGCACCTCTTCCGAGGTGCTCCATTTAGCAGGGCTACAAGGATTCGAACCTTGAAATGACGGAGTCAGAGTCCGTTGCCTTACCATTTGGCTATAGCCCTATTCGCTTTAGCAAGTTGTTTTCTCGATTGCGACAGGTTGTATTATATATCAATATCCATATAAAAGTCAACCCCTTTTTTCAAATTTTTTTAAAAAATTTATTCAATTCCTGCAAAGCCTTGATTTTACTGGAAAAAAATAGGATTCCTACTCGCTTTTCCCTGTGCATTATGGATGAAATATGTTATAATCAAGCAAAATATATGGGCGTAGCACATATATTTTGCGCTACGCGAACGGAGCGCAAGCGAACATATATTTTACAATTAAACTGCCTGCCTGAGAGATTACTTTGATAATGAAAAAATAGTAATTCAGCCAGGTCTTATTAATAAGGAGAAGAAACATGAGAGCAAATAACCTGACTCTGCTCACGGATCTTTATGAGCTTACCATGATGCAGGGGTATTTCAAGAACCCAACTGACCAGACTGTCGTTTTCGACATGTTTTACCGCGATAACCCATGCGGAGGTGGGTTCGCCATCTGTGCCGGACTGGAGCAGGTCATTGAATATATTGAGAATCTGAGATTTACAGATGAAGACATTGAGTATCTTCGTGGTCTTTCCATGTTTGAAGAGGATTTCCTGGAGTATCTTCGTTCCTTCCGCTTCACGGGTGACATTTATGCGATTCCGGAGGGAACCGTTATTTTCCCAAGAGAACCTATGGTGAAGGTTGTAGCCCCAATCATGGAGGCTCAGCTTGTGGAGACTGCAATCCTGAACATTATGAATCATCAGAGCCTGATCGCTACCAAGGCTGCCCGTGTGTGCTACGCGGCAAAGGGCGACGGAATTATGGAATTTGGTCTTCGTCGTGCCCAGGGACCGGACGCTGGTATTTTTGGTGCCCGTGCAGCTGTGATCGGTGGATGTATTGGAACCTCCTGTGTGCTGACCGGTCAGATGTTTAACGTGCCGGTACTTGGAACCCATGCCCATTCCTGGATCATGAGTTTCTCGGATGAGTACACCGCATTTAAGACTTATGCAAGAATGTATCCAGATGCCTGTATCCTTCTGGTAGACACCTATGACGTGCTGAAATCTGGTGTTCCAAATGCGATCCGTGTATTTGAAGAGATGCGCGAGGAAGGTATCGAGCTGAAAAAATATGGAATCCGTATCGACAGTGGTGACCTTGCTTATCTTTCCAAAGAGGCCTACAAGATGTTATCAGCAGCCGGATTTGATGATGCAACCATTTCAGCTTCCAGTGATCTTGATGAGTACCTGATCGAGAGCCTGAAAGCACAGGATGCCAAGATTAACTCCTGGGGCGTTGGAACACGCCTTATCACATCCAACGATAACCCTGCATTTGGTGGCGTATACAAGCTGGCAGCAGTGAAAAATCCTGAGACTGGCGAATTTATCCCAAAAATCAAATTATCCGAGAATACAGCCAAGGTAACCAATCCTGGAAATAAAACTGTATATCGTATTTACAGCAAATCTACCGGCAAGATCAAAGCTGATCTGATCTGCCTTGCAGATGAGAGACTGAATCCGGACGAGACTATGGTAGTATTTGACCCGGTTGACACCTGGAAGAAGACCAAGATTCTTGGCGGTACCTATGAGGTTCGTGAACTTCTGGTTCCAGTGATCAAAGAAGGAGAACGTGTCTATACTTCTCCATCTGTAATGGAGCTTCGTGCAATCTGCCAGAAAGAGCAGAGTACGCTCTGGGACGAGTCCAGACGATTCTCCAATCCACAGAAGGTTTATGTGGATCTTTCTCCGAAGCTTTATGAGGTAAAGAGAGAACTGATCGAGGAGATGAGCCGCAAGGATCTGGAATTTGAGGAAGAATAACGTTGTGAGTTGATCGTAACAGTTTGTATGACCGAAGTGAAAGAATACATGGCTGTCGCATCAAAGGTTAAGCAGACCTTAGATGCGGCAGCATTTCTTTGCGCAATTTTGTTGAAATTAGTCCTAAAAATGGAGAAAAAAACATAGTGTGTCCCTTATAAAAACGTTAAACTGTAAGAAAGAAAAAGTTACGGATTTTTTTACAGGAGGGACATATGAAAAAGAAGAGAGCCTTTGGTTTTTCAGCAGGAATCTGTCTTCTGCTTCTGGGACTGATGGGCAGTACGAATGTATTTGCGGCAGTGACAGAGGGAAAAGCAGGGCAGACACTTACCGGAGAATATGCAGTTATTGTAAATACGGATTCAGAAGCTGCACATAATACCGGAACGCTGGTGTTTGATGATGGGGCTGGCGGAGTTTCGCCCTATGCGATGGAGCGCGGAACGAGTGCAGACATGGGCGTTAGTTCAGGTACTTTAAGTGTGAAAACGTATGGAAGTGTTGATGCTGGAGGTGCGATGCAATCTGCGGATTCAGGAAGTGCCGTGTCTGTGCTGTCTGGCAATTCCAGTGCCGTAGCGGTATCACAGAGTCTGACTGCCTATACCATTGGCCAGGAGAAATACATGGGTCCGACCTATTCCCAGAAGACCTATGTATGCATCGGTGTGGGTCAGCATTGTTATATCTGGATGGAAAAGAATATGAAAACTTCCTATGACAATGCAGGCAAAACAGCCATGATCGCAGCGGATATGGCAGGTGTTTATGATGGACAGCCTTACCGTATTCTGAATCAGCTGGCTGGAGGAACGATTCCTTGTCTGGATGGTTCCGGCAAGCTTTCCATTCTGTTAGAAAGCCTGAGCAGTGCCAGTGGAATGTACATGTACGAGACGGATATTACTGCGATTCATATTAATATTCCGGCAGCAGCTTCTTATGTGACAGGGGAAATGTCCAGAAGAAATGGGCTTCTGGTACATGAAGGACAGCATGCAGTGCTGGCGCTGAAGACTAATTTTTCCAATTCCGGAAAATACATGTGGCTGAATGAAGGACTTGCAGTTACGGTGATGGATTATCTCTGGGGTGGGATAGACAGCAGTGGCTGGTTAAGTGGAATTGCAGGAAGCACAGCAATCCGTGGCGGCTCATCCTTAATTTATCAGACATACAGGGATGACACTGCCCGGGATTATGGTCTGCCTTATCTGTTTGTGAGATATGTGATCGACCGGATGGCAGGTGGTTATGATCCGATGTCTGTACTGCCGGAGTTTTACCAGATAGATGCTTCTGGATTAAACAGTCAGCAATATCTGGAAAAAGTGACTGGTGTACCGTTTAAGACTCTTCTTACAGATTTTTATACTGTAGTAGCATCTGGTGAGTCATCTGGAGTTTATAGTTTCTATGGGGATCGTGTGGCTGCGCAGAAAGCAGCGACTTACCCTGTTTTTGCAGGGGATAGCGGAGAAAAGTATTCCCTGGCGTCTACTGCGGCGATTATTGTAAAACTGAAGGATGGTAAATTCACAGTTCCTTCAGATGGGGATTCTAATATTGTTTATCGTGTGATCGGCAGCAGGAATCCATCGGTCTCTCCTGCCGGGGGGAATGGAACAGCCCAGAATCCTTATGAGATTGATTCACTGGAAGATCTGAACATGATTTCAGATCATGCAGGGGCATACTACCGCGTGACCCGGGATATTCAGACAAATGGAAAAATAAACCTTTCTGTAAGTTATTTTGGTGGCGTTCTGGATGGAAACGGGCATACCATTAGCGGGCTGAAAAAGCCACTTATGGTGCAGAATGCAGGAACGGTAAAGAATCTGCGTGTTGTGGCTGATTTTGATGATGACAGTCAGAATGCCCAGGGTGTATTTGCCCAGTATAATATTGGAAAAATTCAGGACTGTACCGTTTCCGGAACGGTGACAGGTCACATGGGAGGCCAGGGAGTGCAGGAATTCCCGAAATTTGGAGGTATTGCAGGAGAGAATTCCGGTACAGTCAGCAGTTGTACGTCGAAATTGAATATAAATCTGGTCATGCCTGCAATGAAAAGCTGGGTAGGCGGCATTGTGGGATTAAATAAAGGAACGGTTGAAAAATGTATCAGCAATGGGAAAATTGTGGTTACCCAGGCAGATGGTTCCCAACAGCCGGTATATGCAGGTGGCATTGCAGGAGGAACGGAAAGGACAACTCTTGGTAACAGCAGCATAAAGACCTGTGTACATACTGGAATTTTACAGGTAACCGGTGGAAATAAAGTGACCGGACAGATCTGCGGGCAGATGACGTCTGCGACAATTACGGACTGCTATGGAAAAGATTCCCAGGGAGAATTAATTGGCTCTGCAAAGGCCACAGAAACCAATGGAAAGCTTCTGACCGAGACACAGCTGAAGGATTCGTCTTCCTATACGAATTGGAACTTTGGCAGTGAATGGAAAATTTCGGATGAGGGAATTCCGGCAAGTATGGAAGCTTCTGATATTACCTCTATTTCTGCTTCTTTATATAAGACATCTTATTGTAAAGGTGAGCGGCCATATAGCTGGGGCAGCCTGTATATCAATGGCTGGTCCAACCGGGTTGAGATCACAGATGACATGATCAGTGGTTTTGACAGCAATACCTTAGGAACAAAGACATTGACGATCACTTATAAGGGGAAAACTACCAGCTGCTCTATAGATATTACAGAGGTGGATACATCAAAAATAACAAAAGTGCAGGTTTCCCAGCGCCCTAAGCTGACATATGTAGAAGGGGAGACATTTGATCCGTCTAATATGAGCTTGTATGTTTCTTATTCTGCTTATAGCGGAATGTGGGTTTACAGTGATTTTACCTATGATAAGACAGAACCTTTGACAGTAAATGATAATGCAGTAACCATAGATTATCATGGAGTCAAGACGGAATTAGCAATTACAGTTACGGCAAAGGTACCAACCAAATTAACTGTTTTCACAACACCATCCAAAACGGAATATAGTGTTGGGGATAAGCTGGATCTGTCCGGGCTAAAATTCCGGCTGACATACAGCAATGGGAAGCAGTCACCGGTATTTACAGCAGATCAGCTGGATGACTATGGAGTAAAAATTGCTCTTGGAAGCAACGGAAAGGGAACGCAGATTGCAGCAGGAAAGGTGCTTACAGCGGAGGATAATGGAAAAACACTGCTGTTTTATGCAACAGATATCTTGCCTGGAGCTTATGGGGCCGTCACAGCTGTTTCGGAAACTCTGACTGTGTCAGCACCACTGACGATTTCCGGTTTGGATCTGTACCTGACTGCTGGAAAAACAGAAATGCAGTATATTGACTCCGGCGTGGTTACCGGTGGAAGTGGACAGTATACGACTACCGTGATCAGTGAGGATTTACCGACTGGATTGGAACGCACCCATTTGCCTGGACTGTCATATACATTTTCTTATAGTGGAGTGGTTACAGCAGCTACCGGAATTTATGTATGCCAATATCAAGTGCATGATGTGCAGACAAAGGCTATTTTGCCGGTAACAATTACTATTCATGTGCAGGGATCAGATGAAGCTTCCTTTGCAAGCTTTAATCTTTATAAGCTGCAGAACGCTGTTCTGGAAAAAGATGTAATTGGTGAAATTGACAACCAGGCAGGAACGATTACGCTTCGCATTCCTAAAGGAACGGATGTAAGCAATCTTACACCAAATATTGATTATGGAGCTGGTTCCGGAACTACGCTGGACTGGAGTTTTGCAAATGGAACATCCCATAATTTCACCAATCCGGTACAGTATGTTTTGACGGCGCCGGATGGTGTGACGAAAAAAACATATACAGTTACTGTTGTATTTTATGATGACAGTCAGGGTGGTTCTGGGGAAACTCCGCATATTCATACATGGGATGCGGGAAAAGTCACAACTGCACCTACCTGTACAGAAGACGGGGTGAAAACTTATACCTGCACAGGCTGTGGAGAGACAAGACTGGAAAGTATTGATAAAACAGGACATACTACAGTGATTGATCCGGCTGTAGCAGTCACCTGTGAGAAGGATGGAAAGACGGAAGGCAGTCATTGTAGTGTTTGTGGAGTGGTTCTGCAGAAGCAGGAGACTGTAGCGGCAACCGGGCACAAATGGGATAGTGGGAAGGTGACGTTGGAGCCGACGACTGTGGCTGCCGGGGTTCGGACGTTTACCTGTACGGTGTGTGATGCGACGAAGACGGAGAGTATTCCGATGCTGATACCGACGAATACGCCGGTGCCGACGAATACGCCAGTACCGACGGCGACGCCAATACCGACGAGTACGCCAGTGCCGACCGCAACGCCGACGCCAACAAGTACACCAGTGCCGACGGCAACACCAACGCCGACGAGCACGCCAGTGCCGACCGCAACGCCGACGCCAACAAGTACACCAGTGCCGACGGCGACACCAACGCCGACGAGCACGCCAGTGCCGACCGCAACGCCAACGCCGACGAGCACACCAGTGCCGACCGCGACGCCAACGCCAACAAGTACACCAGTGCCGACCGCGACACCAACGCCGAAGCCAACAAGCACGCCAGTGCCGACCGCGACGCCAACACCGAAGCCGACGAACACACCAGTACCGACTGCGACACCAACACCGAAGCCGACGAGCACACCGGTACCAACGAGTACACCAGTACCGACCGAGACACCGACGCCAACAAGTACACCAGTGCCGACTGCGACGCCGACGCCAACGAGCACGCCAGCACCAACTGCGACACCAACGCCGACGCCAACGAGCACGCCAGTACCAACTGCGACACCAACGCCGACGAGCACGCCAGTGCCGACTGCGACGCCGAAACCAAAACCAACGAATACACCAGCTCCGTCAGGCTATCCGGTTGGCGCAACTGTAAAATACACGGCGGCAAACGGCTATTATAAGATTACCGGTACCAACACAACGGAGTATATAAAACCGGTAAACAAAAAGGCTGGTACTATCGTAATTCCAGACAGTGTGAATTTAAACGGCGTGAACTACAAAGTAACATCCATTGCTTCGAAAGCATTTAAGAGCAATAAATACTTGAAGAAGCTTACCATTGGAAACAATGTAATTCAGATCAAGAGCTACGCGTTCTATAAGTGTACGAAACTTAACACTATAAAAATAGGTGGCTCCGTCAAGTATATTGGTAAGCAGAGCTTTTATAGCTGCAAAAAATTAAGTAATATGCGTTTTTATACTTCAAGATTAAAACAGAAGTATATAGGTTCCAATGCATTTAAGGGAACACCGTCCCAAATGAAAGTTTATGTACCAAGAAAATTTGCGAAGAGTTACAAATCAATCTTTGTAAAAAGAGGCATGAGTAAGAAAATTGTAATAAAGAAGATGTAAGATTTATCAATCATAAAATCCTAGAAACGGTGAGGTAACGTATAGGGCGGCATGCAGGTTAAAAATGTATGCTGCCCTTTCTTGTGGTTTAAACGGAAAAGTACATGGGAAGATTCTATAAAAATGTTTCGAAATGGTGTACAGAATAAAAATAGCGGTTCTTAAAACGGATAAATTCCGGGTAATAATTTTCGGCTATATAATTGACTAGTCAAAGTACGTGTTTTATACTGAAAACAGATTTATCGAGATGTTATGAGGAATTCCAATGAGAAAATGTAAAAACAAAAAAGGCTTTACCCTGGCAGAACTACTGATCGTGGTTGCCATAATCGCAGTACTGGTTGCCATTGCAATCGCAGTTTTTTCCGGACAGATGGAGAAGGCACGCCGTGCAGTCGATATGCAGAATGCGCGGGCCATACAGTCAGCACTGACCAATGCTTATAGTACAGGAGAAATCAGCATAACAGGCAGAAGCGATGCTGGTGTAGGTGTCTGGGTATTATTATGCCGTGATAATAATTCTAAACCAGGTGGATACGGTTCCTATATTTTAAGAAATGGTACTGTATTTTGCGGCGCGGACAATGGAGTCAGCATAAAAGGTGAAACTGGCACGACGGAATCAAGCTATAAGGACAACGTGGAAAAAATACTAGAGGAGTCTGGAATTAATGTAGACTCTTTGAAAATAAGAAGCAACACGGATCCTGAAAAAATACTGGCTGGGACTGGATCGTTGTACAGCTGGTAATGTATGGAAATGGTGAGGTAAAATCTTATATGTACAGTGGATTTGCAGGAGAGTCATCAAGTGTCAACTGGTATAACCGCAACCATGATAATCTGGGAAAGCAGATATATTAGAGCTTGTTTGAAAAATCATTCCTGTGATCGGATAAAATTTCCGTCTTGAAGGTGAAAAATAGAACAGTAAATTAAAACGAAAGCAGTGAAACCTGAAATGAAACGAATCGACTTTGAAAATGGAACCGTAACAAGAAATATTTTCAGTGCGGCGATTCCTATGCTGGTGGCGCAGATATTGAGTCTTCTGTACAACATTGTAGACCGCATTTACATTGCCAGAATCCCGGAAGTAGGAACTACAGCACTTGGGGCAGTAGGCTTATGCTTTCCGCTGATCGTGATCATAACGGCATTTGCAAACCTGTTTGGAAGCGGCGGTGCCCCTCTTTTTTCCATTAACCGAGGAATGAAAGAGAATGGAAAGGCGCAGACGGTAATGAACACTTCTTTTACCATGGTGTGTGCAAGCGGCACTATCCTGATGCTGCTTGGTCTTCTGTTTGCAAGACCTTTGCTGGTATTGTTTGGAGCGTCTGAGGACGCACTGATTTACGCGTATCCGTACATGATGATCTATCTGATCGGAACGGTACCGTCTATGATCGCGACTGGAATGAATCCCTTTATCAATGCGCAGGGATATGCGACCACGGGAATGCTGTCAGTAGCTATCGGAGCAGTTGCAAACCTGATCCTGGATCCATTATTTATTTTTGTGTTGGGATTTGGAATCAAGGGAGCAGCCATTGCAACGGTGATTTCCCAATTTTTATCAGCGGCATATGTGCTTCTTTTCCTGGAAAAAAAGGCAGAGATGAAAGCTCGTTTATTGCGGAAAAAAGAACTGAAAACATGTGGTGAATATGCGAAAAATATTGTCAGCCTTGGCACTGCAGGATTTATTATGCAGCTGACAAACAGTCTGGTAACGATCTGTTGTAACAACGTTCTGGGTGTTACAGGAGGAGACGTTTACATATCGGTAATGACCATTGTATCCAGTGTTCGCCAGATGGTAGAGACACCGATTTATGCCATCAATGAAGGTACTTCCCCGATTCTCAGCTACAATTATGGAGCCAGAAGACCGAAGCTGGTGCGCAAGGCGATGGTGACTTTGGCAGTGATGATCCTGGTTTATACAGCTGTTATGTGGAGTGTGATCATCTTTGTTCCGGACTATCTGATCGCTGTTTTCAGCTCAGATAAGCTTCTGATAAAGGATGCAGTTCCGGCACTGAAAACCTATTTTGCAGCATTTATTTTCATGGATCTGCAGTACATTGGGCAGACAGTTTTTAAGTCTCTGAACAAGAAAAAACAGGCGATTTTCTTCTCGCTTTTGCGGAAGGTTTTTATTGTAGTGCCACTGACTTATCTGCTTCCATATGGATTAAAAATGGGAACCCACGGGGTGTTTCTGGCAGAGCCGGTATCAAATGTGATCGGTGGAAGCCTGTGCTTTATTACTATGCTGCTGATCGTACTTCCAGAGTTAAAGCGTATGGAGAGTAATTGTATACATTAATTGGTTTCCTCGCGTATTTGGCTTGGTGTTTTCCCAAAATAATTTTCAAATAAATGATAAAAATGACTGATGTTTTCGTACCCTGCCTGGTTGGCAATTTGCTTAACCGGCAGGGTAGTTTGTTCTAATAACTGCTGTGCATACTTCATCCGAATGTCCGTTACATATTGCTGGAAAGTTTTGCCTCTGTATTTTTTCAGCAGGAGGTGATAATAATTCCGGTGGTAATGAAATTCTTCCTCAAGCTTGGTAGTGGTGACAGTGGCATAATGTTTCTGGATATAACGTTCCAGTTCGAATAAAAATGCTTTTTCCCGGCTCTCTTTGCTGTCTGTGTGAAGCTGAATGGTATAATCCTCACACAAATGGTGGAGAAGGCGGATCATCAATCCTCGTTTTACCTGTTCATGTCCCACTTCCCTTGTCAGATCTTCGTCCAGGATCTGTTCCAGCAGGGCGTCTGCATTAAATTTCTGTGTCTGTTTCAATTCCAGGAAGTTCTGTTCTTTCTGCTGGCTCCAGAGCGCATGAAAAAGGAATTGCTTATGATCATCTATACCATCATAGCTTCGAAGGAGTTTTTCCAGATAATCGGCCTGGATCTGAAGAAAAAGGACAGCTGCATCCTTGGCTTCAATATAATCTGCATGCTCACAATTACGGTCTGTAATTACGAATTCACCTTGCTCAAAGCGTATTTTTTCCCCGAATAAAACCTGTGTAAAGCTTCCCTCAATCACATAAAATATTTCCACATAGTCATGCTTGTGAAACCAGCTGAGGCGGGGAAAATCGCGATGAACCAGTCTGCGTCCTGTGGGGCTGATGCTCCATTCTGTCCCGTCGGATCTATATACCACAAGGAGACTGGACAGATTGTCTGTGACTCTCCGGCAGCTGGCAGATGATAGTGCCCCCTTTGTTTCGTATAAGGGCAAATCGTCGTAGTCATACTGCTGTGGTATGTTTATGTAATGCTTCCGGATATAAACGGTCCGCTCAGATAAATCGTTAAATTGTCCCATATTTAGCTCCTTTGCTTCATCAGAATAATATTCCGAAAATAAAAAATGTTGGAAAAAGGATGGTGAATATTCGTGCATTTCGTCCTTAACTGCAAGTATATCATGCTATTTGGTTCTTGTCTTGGCGGAAACTGTATTTTATGATAAAAAAGAAGTACAGGGTTACAGGTCACGTAGTAAACTGTAATGCTACATGAAGCAAAAGGCAAAAACAAAACAGATTGTGAAATAAAAAATATTGGAATTAAAACAGATTACAGAAAAGGAGAACCAGATTATGCGAAACCAGAATATTGACCAGGGATGGCAGTTTAATCATGGCACATACGAGGGGCTTTACAGTGCGCCAAAGGAAAAAGAAAACCGTATAGTGAATCTTCCCCATGATTATATGATCGAAAGTGATCCCACTGAAAGCGCAGCGGCAGGTCCGGCCAGCGGTTATTATACTGCGGGTGTGGCGTGCTATACGAAATATATTATGATTCCAGAAGAATGGGAAAATGAAGAAATATATCTGCATTTTGACGGTGTAATGCTGAATGCGACGGTAGATATCAATGGCGGAAAAGCGGCGCTCCAGCACAATGGATATATCCCGTTTTCTGTAAACATTACGCCCTATATTTACTTTGGAAAAAAGAACCGCGTTACGGTCACCGTGAATCCCAGTATGCAGCCAAACTCCCGCTGGTATTCCGGCGCTGGAATCTTCAGGAGCGTGGAATTATGCCATTTTCCCAAGGTTCATATTGCCAATGACGGGATTTTCGGTTACACAAAAAGCGTTGATTATGATAAGCAGGGAAATCCGGAATATGCCTATCTGGAGACCGCTGTGGAAGTGCAAAATGAGACACTGGAAAACAAAATTGCAGTGGTGGAGGTTTTCCTTACCAAAGATGGCAGAGATGAGGTCCTGATTACCCGAAAACAGAAAATACAGATCAATCCCAATACCACAGAAACAGCACATCTGAAGCTTACTGTAGAGAATCCGCGTTTATGGGATATTGATACTCCGGAGCTTTACAAGCTGCATGCAAGGGTTACGGATGTGGGGATTTTTAAGACTCATTTTGTACCAGCAGATCATGAGACTTCCGATGAAACTTCCGTATTATTTGGTATTAAAACCGTAACCGCAGATGTAAATCATGGACTGCGCATTAACGGAAAAACAGTGAAATTAAAAGGTGGCTGCATTCACCACGATAATGGAATGCTTGGCGCGGTTTCCCTTTATGATTCCGAGTACCGCAAGCTGTCCGTTCTGAAATCTATTGGCTTTAATGCCATCCGGACCACTCACAATCCGCCGTCTTCTGCGCTGATGGAAGCCTGTGACCGTATCGGAATGTATGTGTTTGACGAAGCCTTTGACGCGTGGGGAATCATGAAACAGCCTGGAGATTATAACCTGTTTTTTGACACAGACTGGGAAAAAGACCTGACTGCATTTATCAAAAGAGACCGTAATCATCCCTCTGTTATTATCTGGTCAACTGGAAATGAAATTACCGAGCGTGGCGGGTTGAATAACGGATATACCGTAGCAACAAGACTGGCCGAAACAGTTAAAGGGCTGGATCCGAGCCGCCCGGTATCTAACGGAATCTGCTCTTTCTGGTGCGGTCTGGATGATGAACTGACAGAAGAAAATATGAAGAAAATCATGGGGGAAGCTGCAGATGAAAACGGTTCCTTACAGAATGAGGATGGAAATGCTTCTGCGCAAAATGCGGGGGAAAATGGCTCTGTGCAGAATGTAAATGAAAGTAGTTCCCTGCAGAATGCCGACGGTGGAAAAGATGACACCAGTTGGGAGGAATATTCTGAGGCATTTACCAACGGTCTCGACATTGTAGGCTACAACTACATGGAAGATAAATATCCTCTGGATCACGAAATGTTCCCGGAACGAGTAATTTTAGGCTCAGAAAACTATCCAAATGAGATAGGAATCCGCTGGCCAATGGTAGAAAGCACCCCATATGTGATCGGAGATTTCACCTGGACCGCATACGATTATATCGGGGAGGCGGGTATTGGAAAATCTGTGTTCCTTGATGCAGATGATCCCCTTCTGAAAGAAGGTCCATATGCATTAATGTCTCATACTTCTTCTTATCCGTGGCGCCTTGCCAATGATGCGGATGTGGATATTAACGGAAGAATCCTTCCGCAGGGAGCTTACAGAAGCGTGGTCTGGGGAAGTAAAGAGACTTATCTTTATTCCTACGATCCGGCTGTTTTTGGAAAAACAGAGCTGATCAGCCGCTGGGGATTTACGGATGTGCAGAAAAACTGGAACTGGAAAACCGTCGAAAATTCACCAGTACAGGTGGCAGTTTTTTCCAATGGAGATACTGTGGAAATCCTGCAAAACGGTGCTTCTGTGGCAACCTGTAAAGCTGGTGAAAGACTGGCTGCCGGATTACCGAAATCCTTCCTTTTTGATGTGAAATACGTTCCTGGAAAATTGGAAGCAGTAAGCTACAAGGACGGCGAAATCCTTTCCAGAGACACGTTGGAAACCACTGGAAAGGCGAAGAAAATCCAGCTTCATCCGGAGAAAACCACACTGACAGCGGATGGACACAGTGCAGTTTATGTGGGCATTGAACTGGTGGATGAGGAAGGAAGACATGTGCCGGATGAGGATGTAAGGATAACCGGAAGTATTGAGGTAGCAGATGGTAATGAGATTACCGAAAGCGGCAAGCTGGCTGGAAGCAGTAAGCAGATCAGAAATGTTGTAACGACTGCAAATTGTGAGAAATCTGTAAGTGATGAGCTGGCGAAAAACGTGGAGACATCTGCCGGATTTGCGGCATATCTGGCAGCATTTGGTTCCGCAAATCCAGTTACGGCGGAGAATTATACCAAGGGAACATTTACCACTTATAAGGGTTATGCAATGGCGATTATCCGTGGCGGTTATGCAGCAGGAAGCTGTACACTAAAGGTAAGTGCAGAGGGACTTGAGGACGCGGCAGTAACATTAAATATAACAGAAATGACAAAATAAGATGATGCCAGGGACGATAGAATTATTGTTCCTGGCATCTTTTCTAGAAGAAGGCAAAAGGGCTTTAAAATGTACAATTTTTTGTGTGAAAAATTGCAAAAGAAAGATTCGCATAATCCAAAATATTTTTTTATGAAAATTTGTACAAGGGAATCAGAAAAAGTGACATTGATGATGTTGGCTATAAAAATGTACAATAATAATAGGTTTCCAATAATATATTAGAAAGGCAGATTATAGAAATGAAGCAGATATACAATCCTTATTTACCACTAGACGAATACGTACCAGACGGTGAACCTCATTTATTTGACGGACGGGTTTACATTTATGGTTCCCATGATCTGGCTGGGGGAGAGGCCTATTGTCAGGGTGATTATGTGACCTGGTCAGCACCGGAGGATGACCTGACAGACTGGAGATACGAAGGCGTGATCTACAGAAAGGATCAGGATCCTTCAAATAAAGAAATGCACAGGGAAATCTGGGCACCAGATGTGGCGAAAGGTACAGACGGAAGATATTATCTGTTTTACTGCCTGGCCTTTTATCCTGAAATCGGTGTGGCAGTCAGCGATTCTCCTGCCGGTCCCTTTGAATTTTATGGACATATTCATTATCCGGAAAGTATAAAAAACGGAAAGACACTTTCGGAACATTTACCGTTTGATCCTGCAGTACTTGTAGATGACGACGGAAAGGTATTTCTTTATTATGGCTTCAGCCCGGCTGTTCCGCTGAAAAAAGAGGGGGATGATGGCGATATTGAAGGTGCCGAAAAGCTGGAATTCAGTGAAGGAGCTATGGTAGCAGAACTGGAAAGTGACATGCTGACACTGAAAGAAGAGCCTCACATGATGATTCCAGGAGGACTGAAGGAAGGCGGAACCAGCTTCGAAGGTCATGGCTTTTTTGAGGCTTCTTCCATGAGAAAAGTAGGTGAAAAATACTATTTTGTATATTCCAGTAAATTAAGCCATGAACTGTGTTATGCGGTCAGCGACTATCCAGACAGAGAATTTACTTTCGGAGGCACTTTGGTTTCTAACGGGGATATCGGATATGAAGGAAACCAGGAACCACATAATATGATGGGAAATAATCATGGCGGAATGGTGAACGCAAATGGTCAGTGGTACATTTTTTATCATAGACAGACTCACGGAACAGAGAGTTCCAGACAGGGCTGTGCCGAAAAAATAACCATCCAGGAAGATGGCAGCATTAAGCAGGTTGAAATGACCAGCTGCGGACTGAACAAGGGATGGCTGTCTGATGAAGGCACTTATCCGGCAGCAATCGCATGTAATCTTATGGGCAAAGATTCCATTGGAAAAATCACTTATGGAGCATCTTTGAGAGACACGCAGCCATATATTTTTGAAGAGAATACCGCTCTTCATTATATTGCCAATATTGGTGACGGAGTGGTTGTAGGCTATAAATATTTTGCTGTTGAAAGCCTGTCGAAGGTGGTTCTGTACTTAAGAGGTGATGCAGAAGGTGAGGTTAAAGTAAGTGCAGACCTGGCAGGGGAGAGTGAACTTGGCAGCAGCAGATTTAAACTGCAAGGTAAGGAATGGAATACTGTGGAAATTCCGGTAAAAGCAGAAGCTGGAAAAACAGGATTATTCTTTAGATTTGCTATAGCTGGAACTGTGGAATTTAAGGAATTCACATTGAGTTAAGACTGTAAAGAGAGTTAAGGCTGTAAACCGGTGTAAGTCTTTGGCTTCATAATGAATAAAAGATTTGCGCTGTCCGGTTTACAGCCTTTTTGCGTTATATTGAAAAAAGTTTTCCCATGTTATTGTTCATTGGCAACGTTCCGGGAGGTGTTTTTGTGACAAAAGGTCATAGAAACGCCGAATCATCACACCGGCCTCAACTCCGCAAACCGGATCTCAAACGGTTCCAGCTGTGCTGTATAAGTAAGTGTATGCTTCTCCGTAAAAAGCCGGCTCTGGTGAAATCCCGGAACACACAGTCCACGCAGCAGATCCGTATCTTGAGGGGAAAGGGGAATGGCGCCCATTTCCAGCCAGATATCATAAGCATTTCCATGATGTCTGTTTACAAAATATTCTTTCACATTGTAATTGCCATTAGCAATGTCGGTCAATTGCAGGGAAACATCCAGGTCCTTGGTAGTATCAAAGGCAGTATAGCGGTTTGTCTCTGTAATATCAAAAAGTTCTCCAGAAGCGAAAAGATCGCCATAATGAATATAATGATAAGTGATGATCTGGTAACAGACCCCTTTTCTGGTGATAAAATAGCCGTCTCCTGCGGCAATCAATTCATCCCCCAGCATATTGGCAAAATAAAATACATAGAATACACCCTTGCGCAGACCGCAGCTGGTATAAAGACCAAGCCCTCCATGGAACTGATTGGGTGGAAGAGGATTTTCCCGGATCAGGTCAGTAAGGCTCCAATAGCAGAAGGAATCCAGCCTGTCATAATTTTTCAGCAGATTTTTCATAATGTAACAGGTCTTGAAGCTGGTATCACTGATCAGATTACGGTGTGACATGGTGAAATTCCATTCAGTCATATAAACTGGTTTATCCTGGACTCCCAGTGTTTTAAAAATCTTTTTGATTCCTCCGATGAAAAGGCTGAAGTCATCAGTAGCTTTCGGGAAACAGGAGGTTGTAGCCTTGGTAAGGAAAAAATCATCACTGGAGGTTGGAAGGATGATATCCGCATAATAATGAATATTCATAAAGTCCGGCATACAGCTTTGTTCCCTGCACCAGCCTATAAAGCGGTAGATCCAGTCTGCGTTTCCAAGGTTTTCAATGTACAACATGGAAGGACTGCCGAACTGGATTTCCGGGCAGATGCTTTTCACGGTGTCATAGGTGTGCTTATAAAATCGGAAAAATAAAGCATCATCTCCAAATCCAAACATCTTCTTAGAGGTAACCGGCTCATTCCACACGGTAAAAGGCCATTGCTTCACTTCCTCCAGCGTGTAACGGTTGATAAGGTGCCGGGTAAAATCGTCGATTAAAGAATCCCATTCTTTCATATCAGCTGGCGGACTGGTGATAAAAGGACAGTAACAAATGGTTTTGTCAGGATCGGCGGCAAGTTCCTTTGGCATGAAGGAAAGCTGGATCAAGGGTTTCAGTCCGATGGAAAGCAGGAAATCCAGAACCTGGTCAACCAGAGTATAGGTAAAACGGAGCTCCTGCCCTACACGGCTGACTACCATCATGTCATCGGAAAGAATCCCGTGAAATTTCACATACTTAAAACCAACGTTCTTTTGCAGATCTATGAGCATTTCCTGGATATTCCGGTCCAGCAGTTCCGCTGCACGTCCCACACTGGTAAAGGTTTTGAAGGTATGACGAAGGTGTGAGATAGATTCTGTAACCCGGATATCTGAGACAGAAATTTCTTTATGTACAGCAGAAGGCATAGAGTGGGCAGAAAGATCGTTGGTTGACAGATATTTGGTAAGCTTCTGCAGGTAGTTGCTTGGCTCAAGAAGCAGATAATTGATATCGCTGCCCGCAGTTTTTGCTGTCGGATTCTGAGCCTGCTGTTTCCGGAAAGCACTTGGCAGCATCTGGTATTGTTTCTTAAAGGTGCGGATAAAGGCGTGGGATTCCGTAAATCCATTTCGCATGGCTATGGTTTCTATGGAATCCTTTGTTGAGATCAGATCACTTACAGCGTGTTCCAGCTTTATGCTGTTGTAATACTGGGTAAACTTGACACCCATATATTTGTCGAAGAACTGGGAAAGGTAAGGCACAGAAAGGTTCTCCATGGCTGCCAGGTCACTGAGGGAAAAGTTTTCCGCATAATGCTCATTAATATAATTGATGATACGGGTAAGACGCTCCATGTATTTCTGCTGCTTCTGCAAGGTTTCAGAGGCATTGGACTTAAAGTTCTCCAGAAGCTGGGAAACCAGATAGTAGCTGAGTGAATAATTCAGGTAGTCGGTTCCGTCAGAGTGATAGGAGTTTGCCTGGATCAGGGAAGCTATGGCGAAGCGGATATTGGCATATCGCTTGAAATCAGGGGTGGTGGCGCTGTTGCAGTCAAAAATAATAGAGGTCAGGTCTGACTGAAACTGGTTGAACAGGGAGAGCTTGATCTGAACTGCGATCATGACGGCCCCTGTTTCAGAATATATTTCATGAATGCTGTTAGAGTTAATGAGGATCACGTCCTCATCCTTCAGTTTCCAGGTATTTCCGTCTACGGTGATAATGATGTTTCCCTCCAGCACCATCAGCAGTTCCAGACTGGAGTGCCAGTGTTTGGTAACGGAGCCAAGCTTGTGGATAAATATTTTCAGAGGGATATGTGAACCGAATTCTATGATTTCGTGACGCTCGTCTAACATGGGAATCTCCTTTTTTATTTATTGATGCCACGGATTGTTTTGCAGCTATGCGGGTTCCAAGTTCAAAAGCTTTATCGTGCAAGCACGAACAGCTTTTTGACCTTTGGACCCTGGCATTATAATTATTATGATATACGTAATTTGAAATGTAAATAAAAAAATGTACATTTTTTAACCTAAAAAAATTAAAACCACAGGATTATTGAAGAAAATTTATGATTTTATGAAAAATTGTACTATCCAATGAGAAAAAGTAGCCTTGAAGCAGTCTCTTTCAAAAAGGTACAATATAACCATGAAAGGAACAGACCAAGGAGTGGAATTTTCGGAGGAAACTATGGAAAAAGAATTACTGATTGAAGTAAAAAATATGACCAAGTTTTTCGGACCGACCCAGGCTCTGAAAGGAGTAGACCTGAAGTTCTACCGCGGAGAGATCCGTGGACTGATCGGGGAGAACGGAAGCGGAAAGTCTACAGTTACTTCAATTATTGCAGGAATGCAGGCTGCCAGCGGCGGTGAAATGCTTTACAAGGGCCAGAGCTGGAAACCTGGAAATATGGTGGAAGCCCAGAAGGCCGGAATCAGTATGGTACTTCAGGAAGCAAACACCATACCGGATTGTACAGTGGCAGAGAACCTTCTGGCAGGACGGTTTGATGAATTTTCGAAATTTGGATTTGTGAGCATGAAAAAAGCAAATGAAGAGGCAGAGAGAATGCTTCAGAAATTTGGAATCAAAAATATTCATGCGAAGGACAGCATTAACAAGCTTACATTCGAGGACAGAAAGCTGATCGAAATTGTCCGCTGCGTATCCGATGAAACAGAGGTTTTCGTGGTGGATGAGACAACAACAGCACTTTCCCTGGAGGGACGCCAGATTTTGTATAAGCTGATTCATGAGATGAAAGACAGAGGAAAATCTGTAATCTTCATTTCCCATGATATGGATGAAATCCTGGAGCAATGTACAGACCTGACTGTTTTACGAGATGGAAACATCATCGGTCATCTGAACCGGGAAGAAATGGACGCACCGAATGCGGTACAGAGAATCCGTTACATGATGGTTGGAAGGGAAATCGGAGAGGCCTATTACCGTGAAGATTATGATACCAGCCACAGCGATGAGGTTGCGTTGGAATTGAAGAATATTTCTTTTGGTCCAATTAAGAATTTTTCCCTTACCTTACATAAAGGCGAGATCATCGGTTTCGGAGGATTATCCGGATGCGGAATGCATGAGGTTGGCCGGGCGGCTTTCGGACTTGAGAAACTGGAATCCGGAAGTGTGGTGCGAAATGGAAAAGAGATTAAGACCTGTTTGCAGGCAATCGAATCCGGAATCGGTTATATTTCCAAAAACCGTGATAAAGAGGCTCTGATCCTGGAGGGCTCCATTCAGGAAAACATTGTACTTCCGCTGCTTCCGTCTCTGGAGCATGGAACCTTCGTCAATCCGGCGGCTGAAAAGAACAGTGCAGATAAAGAAATCGATTCCTTCCGGATCAAGTGCAACAGTGGAAAGCAGTGGGTCAGCACCCTGAGTGGTGGAAATAAGCAGAAGGTTTCTTTTGCCAAGTGGACAGCAAGAGGTTCCGAGGTACTGATCATGGATTGTCCCACCCGAGGGGTTGATATTGGTGTCAAACAATCCATGTATGCGCTGATCGCGAAAATGAAAAAAGAAGGAAAAGCAATCATTCTGATCAGCGAAGAGATGGCAGAGCTGATCGGTATGGCTGATAAGATCATTATCATGAAAGATTTCGTAAAAACTGGCGAAGTAATGCGTTCTCCTGAACTGAAGGAGACAGACATTATCGAGTATGTAATATAAGGAGGCAAAAGAAGTGGGAAAAGATAAAAGTAAAACAGCCTCCTGGCTGAAAACACATATTTATGATGTTGCTGCTTACGCAGGACTTGCGATTACCGTAATTCTCTTTCTGATCTTCAGTGGAGATAAGCTGATGTATAATGTGACGACTGTGTTACAGACAGTTGCCCCGTATGCGATCATTTCCCTGGGTGCGGTATTTGTTTATTCTATGGGATTTATGGATGTCAGTGTAGGACAGCAGGTTGGTGTATATGCCATTTTGTACATACTGATTTCCAACAAATTGGGTGGAACTACAAAAGGAGTAGTCGTTGCATTTATAGTAGTCCTTGCAATTGCTCTTGCGTGCGGTGCATTTAACGGTGCCGTTGCAGTATGGCTGGGACTTCCCTCTATCGTAACTTCCCTGTTCCTGATGTTCTTTTTCACCGGGGCACAGCTGCTTCTGATGGAAGGAACAGGAAATACCAGTATTTCCATCCAGGCGAAGATTAAGCCTATGGACAGGAACGAGTACACGATCATGCTGATCATAGCAATTGTGGTGGTAGCACTTCTGGTTGGTTATTTCTTCAAATATACAAAATTTGGAAAATATACCAAAGCAATCGGTGCGAACGAGGTGGTAGCAGAGCAGTCTGGTGTAAATACCACGAAGTGGAAAGTATTTGCCTACATGGCGTTTGGAGCTACTGTTGCAATTGGCTCCTTCATTATGCTGACCCGTACCGGCAGCGCAGGAAAAGGAACTGGAACCGGCTTTGCAATGGACGTTATGATCTGTCTGATCCTTGGTGGAATGCCTCTTTCAGGAGGAATGAAATCCAAAGTCAGCAGTGCACTGATCGGAACTTTTACTTATGTACTTCTCAGTAACGACCTTACCACCATGGGAGTTGACCTGAACATGATCAATTTCCTGAAGGCAGTTATTTTTATCATTATTGTTATGATTACATGCCGGAAACGGGATGGAGTGCTTCCAAGATGATGTTATTTCGTTGCTGTTTACTGGTAGTCGTGTTGCTGTGAACGGAGTGAACAGTAACATTATTTTCGAAAAATGTAGATGTTTCCGGAAAGAATATGAAAGAAGTAAGAAAATGTTAATTAAACAATTTCAAAATAAAAAACAATTTCAAGGAGGATTTGTCAAATGAAAACATCCAAAAAACTTATGGCACTTGCAGTAGCAGGAACTATGACCGCTTCTTCTCTTAGCATGGTATCTGTATCCGCAGAACCGAAGAAAGCCACAATTGGCGTATGCTTCTATCAGGATACAGGAAAAGCTGTAGATGCTACAAAGGCATTTCTGGAATCTCTGTCTGACACATTAAATGTAGAATTTAAGTATGGTACTTTTACACAGACAGATGAAGCTGCAAACCTGACAAAAGTACAGGAGTTGATTGCTTCCGGTGTAGACGGAATCATCGGTACCATGGATCTTGGAACACCATCTATTCTTTCTGAGTGCGATGCGGCAGGAATTTATTATGGCGGTTATCTCTGCGACTTTGATACTTCTTATACTTCTGCATATGACGATGTTTTTGGAAATCCAAACTTCGTTGGAACAGTAACAGATGGACATAATCCAGATGATGTCTGCATTGGAACCCAGTGCTTCGACAGCTTGATCGAGTATAATGAGAGAAATGCAGATAACCCGATCACCCATGTGTCACTGGCTATTTTCCCGGCATGGGCGTTCCCTGCACAGGCAATGGGTGCGGACCAGTTCATTGCAGCTGTTGATGAATATAATAAGACAGCAGAGACTCCGATCACAGTAGATCCGCTTGATGAGGAAGTTGATGTACTGAACTTTGCTCCGCTTGACAGTACCTATTTCTCCAAACATCCTGATACACAGGCAATCATCAGCCTTGCTGCAGGAACTTCTTTCGTATATCCGACTATGGTTTCTGCTGGTGTAGATTCTGATATTAAGCTGTTTACAACCGGTTATGAAGGCGGCGAGGAAAACAACTTTGGTTCTGCAGGAAACCAGACCTATCAGCAGGTTGTAGTTACAGGAGCTGAGACAATTGTTTACCCACTTGTACTGATGTTAAACAAGATCAATGAGACTGAGTTTGCTGATATGCCGGAAAAAGCAGAGAGAATCAGCACAGAGCAGTATATTGTAAACAGTGATGAGGATATGGAACTTTTTGTAAATTCTCTTTACACCACTGCTGATGTATCCGCTGCGGCATATACACCAGAGGATGTTCTGAACATGACAGCATTTGGAAATCCGGATGCAACATATGCAGATCTTGTAAGTGCAGTACAGTGTCTGACCTACTAAGACAAAGTTAAGCAAACGATTGGAGTATGCTATGAAAGCTGTAAAAAAAGTATTATTGTCACTGGTTTTACCAGTGCTGATGTTTGTGGTGATGCTTGTCATCACCATGAACAGCGATAAATGTATTGTAAACGGACGTAATATTTTCCTTGGAAAAGATCTGCTCAAGCAGGTTGTGATTAACAGTTGCATGACAGTTTGTGTGGCACTTGCAATCTGGCTTCAGCTGAAAAACGGACGCTTCGATTTCTCTGGCGGTGCTTCTATGGTTCTTGCAGCAATCGGCGCAGGGTATGTGGGACAGCATACCGGAAGCATGTGGGCTGCATTTGCGACTGCAATCGCTCTTGGGGTGGTCCTTTCCATGGGAACTGCAATTGTCTATATTGTGGGAAGACTGCCGATCATTATCTGTACCATTGGAATGACACTTTTATATGAGTCTCTGACATATCTGTTATTTGGAGGACAGGGAATCCGCGGATTTTATTCCACTCCTGCACTTTCCAAAATGGGACGTATGCCGCTGGTTCTTCTTCCGGCAGCGCTGGCAATGATACTTTTTGTAGTGTATACCTACTTTACAGCTTCCGGACGCAGGGGAAAGATTCTTGCAAACAATCAGAGTGCCGGTGTGAATATCGGAATCAATGAAAAGAAAAACGTATTTGTTTCCTATATTTTCTCCGGACTGATCATCGGACTTGCAGCAATCGTCTATATTTCACAGAATGATGTCACACCACAATCCGGACTTGCAACTTCTTCCATTATGTTTTCCTATATCGTTCCGGTATTTATGGGAACCTTTATCGGACTGGCAAGCAATGATGTGATCGGAATCGCAATCGCAGCAATTGGAATGGAAATCCTGAATTATGGTCTGAACTGTCTGAACCTGGGAGCAGGCGGATGGCAGCAGATCATCATGGGAATCTTCGTACTGGGATTCTATACATTCTCTTCCCAGTCTGGAAGAATAGCAGCTTTCTTTGAAAAAAGAAAAGCAGTAAGAGCATAAAAAAGAAATAAGATACTGTTGCAAATGGAGATGCGGACGGAATAAGCGAGCTTCTGTTTGCAGCAGTATTTTTTTAGAAAAGGATGAAAATAATTATGATCGATATAAAGGCAGCACCATTTAACCTGGATGATGAAGGGGTGAAATGGGTAGAAGAGACAAAGAAAGCAATGACACTGGAGGAGAAGATCGGACAGCTGATGGTTCCTATCGGCTATTCTGCTGATCCTGGCTATCTGCAGCACGTAATGCTGGATCATCATATCGGCGGTATTTTGTACCGCTGTGGGGAAAGTGAAGAAATGCAGGCTTGTCACAGATGGCTTCAGGAGCACAGCAAAATCCCGCTTTTTATTGCTGCAAACCTGGAAGCTGGCGGTGACGGAATCGCTGTAGATGGAACCTCTTTTGGAAAACAGATGGAAGTGGCTGCGACTGGTGATCCTGAGCAGGCATACCGTCTTGGCAAGATTTCCTGCTCCGAAGGAAAAGCAGTAGGCTGTAACTGGGCATTTGCCCCGGTAGTGGACATTGACAGAAACTGGAGAAACCCGATTACAAATGTGCGTACCTATGGAGCGGATCCGGAGTTTGTCCTGAAATGCGGTCTGGCATACAAACGTGGTGCGGATGAGGAAAACGTAGCAGTTTCCATCAAGCATTTCCCAGGAGATGGCTGTGATGAAGTAGACCAGCATATCCTCACAAGTGTAAATAATCTTTCCTGCGAAGAGTGGGATGAAACATATGGAAAAATTTATAAAGGCCTGATTGATGACGGGGCTTTGACTGTTATGGTAGGACATATTGCCCAGCCTGCTTATCAGAAGCATTTTAACCCGGATTTCCCGGATAAACTGGTTCCGGCAACCTTAAGCCCGGAGCTGCTTCAGGGACTGCTTCGCGGTAAGCTTGGATTCAATGGACTTATCAGCACTGATTCTACCTGTATGCTTGGATTTACAGTTGGAATGAAGCGTGAGAAAGCTGTTCCGTATTCCATTGAAGCTGGCTGTGATATGTTCCTGTTTAATAAAGATCTTCATGAAGATTATATGTACATGCTGAATGGCTATAAGAACGGAATCCTTTCTGAGAAGAGACTGGATGAGGCAGTTACCAGGATCCTTGCAGCCAAGGCTGCAATCGGGCTGCATAAAAAAGCAAAAACAGAACTGGTTCCGGCAAAAGAAGATCTTTCTATCCTGAGAAATGATGTTTATGAAAGCTGGGCACATGAATGTGCAGATAAATCTGTCACACTGGTAAAGAATAACGAAAACGTTTTGCCAATCTCACCGGAAAAAACAAAGAGAATCCTGCTGGAGATCCTTGGTGACTATCCTTCCAGTGCAAGAGTTACAGAGCGTTGGAAAGCACTTCTGGAAAAAGAGGGATTTGAAGTTTCCATATATCAGAAAGAAGATTTCTCATCCGAACCTGATTTTTCCGTAGGAGGATTTCTGAAGAAATACGATCTGGTTCTTTATATAGGAAATATGGAGAATGCTTCGAATCAGGTAACTAACCGTTATCAGTGGTACACCTTCTGGGGAAATGGAGATAACTGCCCATGGTTTACAGCAGAGGTTCCGGTTATTTATGTAAGTATGGGAAATCCATATTCTCTTATTGATGTACCGCAGATTCAGACATATATCAACTGCTATTCCAACAATGATTATGTCATTGATGCATGTGCGGAGAAATTAATGGGGCGGTCTGAATTTAAAGGAAAAAGCCCGGTGGATCCGTTCTGCGGCAAGGAATATCTAAGATATTAGGAGATGGAATATCAACGAAATACAAAGTATTTAGAAAATTCGAGCGTGTTTGAAAAAACATTTTCGCAATTTGCATGCTTCACATGGTGATATATAGCAGAAGCTTTTTTAACGTGTTTTAGAGTGCATTTAAAGTGTTATGTGTCATTTATATCATGAATCAAGAGGAAAGGAAAATAGCAAATAATGAAGAAACAGGCATATAACCCATATTTACCCCTTAATGAATATGTACCGGACGGGGAGCCCCATGTGTTTGGAAAACGGTTATACGTATATGGCTCCCACGATCTTGCAGGAGGAGAGAGGTATTGCATGCAGGATTATGTAGTCTGGTCAGCGCCTGTTTCAGATCTGTCTGACTGGAAATATGAAGGCGTTTCCTACAGGAAAGACCAGGATCCGTCAAATCCTGGTGGCGAAAGGGCTCTTCAGGCACCAGATGTGGCAAAGGGCCCGGACGGGAGATATTATCTGTATTACTGTGTGACTTTTGTGCCGGAAATCGGAGTGGCAGTCAGTGATTCACCTGCCGGACCTTTTGAATTCTATGGACATATCCGTTATCCGGAAAGTATCAGAAATGGAAAAGAATTAAATGAATATCTCCCCTTTGACCCGGCGGTGCTGGTGGATGATGATGGAAAGGTATGGCTGTATTACGGCTTTTGCCCGGAAATTGATATGGAGAAACCAGATATGGGCGTGGAAGAAAAACAGGAAATGGGCATCAGCCCGGGAGCCATGGTAGCAGAATTGGAGCCGGATATGCTTACGTTGAAGGAAGAGCCGGTAATGATGGTTCCGGGGCAGAAGCTGGAGAAAGGCACAGAGTTCGAAGGACATGGATTCTTTGAGGCGTCTTCTATGAGAAAAGTGGGAGAGAAGTATTATTTTGTGTATTCCAGCCATTTAAGTCATGAATTGTGTTATGCAGTCAGTGACTATCCAAACAGGGATTTTTCTTATGGTGGAACGCTTATTTCAAATGGTGATATTGGATATCAGGGGAATGCAGTTCCCAGGAATATGATGGGCAATAATCATGGTGGAATGATTTGCGTAAATGGTCAGTGGTATATTTTTTACCATCGCCAGACACATGGAACTGAGTGTTCCAGACAGGGGTGCGCTGAGAAAATCACCATTGGAGCAGATGGGAAAATCCAGCAGGTGGAGATGACAAGCTGTGGACTGAATGCTGGTGCACTTACAGGAAAAGGAAAATATCCGGCAGCTATTGCATGTAATCTTATCTGCCCTGGGAATGATGGAAAAATAAATTATGGTGAATGCAGGAGAGAGCGGTTCCCATATATTTTCCAGGATGGGGAGACACATTATATTGCAAATGTGCAGCAGGACGTGAAGGTTGGATATAAGTATTTTTCTTATGAGGAAGAACTTTCTTGTGTGAAGATGATTGTAAGAGGAAGTGCCGAAGGAAAGATTCTTGCAGCTGCGGATGAAAGCGGAGAATTACTCAGAGGGGAAGCTGATATCCGGTTAGAGAATGAGATCCAGTGGCAGACTGTGACAATTCCGTTTAAGACTGGAAAAGCTGTGGAACCGCTGTATTTCATTTTTGAGATTTCCGGAACGCTGCAGTTTATGGAATTTGAGTTTATGTAATAAAAGAAGTCTGGAGAGTACGGAGAATTATTAGAAAGACATACAGCGTTGCTAAGCACAAGGTGAATAGTAACGCTATATGTCAGATTTATAGTACTGGAAGTATGAAACATATTAAGAGGAAATAGTATATGAGAATTGAGGACATAAAAATCAATGGCATCGAAAATCCGGTTGGTTTCGAACTGGATCACTTGAAATTGTCCTGGAAGGTGCGGGAAAGCGTATCTAAAAGGGCGGAGAATGTTCTTATCGAGGTAAGTGATAAGGCGGATTTTTCCAAATGTATCTGGAAAAAACAGGGGGCTGATCTGGATTGTACAGGACAGGAAATCGCTGTCCGGGTAGAGCCATATACCCGTTATTACTGCCGTGTTACGGTGACAGGAGATGCTGGTGATCTGGGATGTGGAACAGCTTTTTTCGAAAGGGGAAAAGGAAAAACTCCATGGGTTGGTAAATTTATTACCACTGCGGAAGATGATAAGTTCCATCCTGTTTTTGAGAAGAATTTTGAAGTAAAAGGTATGGCTGGCGTACAAGATGTAGTGACCCAAAACGGAATGCCTGAGAAAACTGTATCAGAAAAAGTTACAGCAGAGAAAGCAGTATCAGATAAAGCTACATCAGAAAACTGTGCATGTGATAATGGGACTACAAAAGTTGAAAAGAGCATTCTGAGAGCCAGACTGTATGTAACCGGCTTAGGTGTATATGAAGCCTGTATCAATGGAAAAAAAGCCGGTGAAGATATCCTGGCTCCATTTTGCAATGATTACCGGGAAAAAATCCAGTATCAGACCTACGATGTGACCGACCATCTGCTTGGTGGTCAGGAAAATCAGATTTCAATTTATTGTGGCAATGGGTGGTACAAAGGCAGACTTGGATATGAAGGCGCATCCCAGTGCTATGGAACCAGATTTGCGGCTATTGCAGAGCTTCATATCTGGTATGAGGATGGCAGTGAGACTGTGGTTGCCACAGATGAGACCTGGACATACCGGGGCAGCGATATCGAAATGAGTGATCTCTATGATGGGGAAGTGTTGAACCGACAGCTGTGGAAGGAAAAAGAAAATACAGCGAAACCAGTACAGCTCATCGAAAAAGACAAGGGAACCCTGATGGGGGAAATTACTCTTACTACGGCGCAGCTTACTGAGCGTTACAGTCTTCCGGTGAAGGTAAAAGAGACACTTACGGTACGGGAGATTATTCACACACCAGCCGGTGAGACTGTCCTGGATATGGGACAGAACATGGTTGGCTTCGTGGAATTTGATTCAGAACTTCCGGCTGGAACAAAAGTTACTCTGGATTTCGGGGAAGTGCTGCAGCAAGGCAATTTCTATAATGATAACTATAGAACGGCAAAGGCCAGATATGAGTATATTTCGGATGGCAGAAGGGAAAAGGTACGCCCGCATTTCACCTTCTTTGGCTTCCGCTATGTGCGTGTGACAGGATGGCCTGGGGAAGTAGATCCATCTGTATTTCGCGGATGTGTGGTGTATTCCGATTTGGAAACAACCACATATTTTGACTCTTCTTCTGCACAGCTGAACCGCCTTGCAAAAAACTGTATGTGGGGACAAAAGTCCAATTTTCTGGACATGCCTACAGATTGCCCGCAGCGTGATGAAAGACTGGGCTGGACAGGAGATGCACAGGTATTTGCACCTACCGCCTGCTACAACATGGATACCAGGGCTTTTTACCGGAAGTTTTTAAAAGATCTGCATATCGAGCAGAGAAAACAGAACGGTGCGATTCCAAACTTCATTCCGAACCTGGGAGGTCTTCCTGGCGGGTCCAGTGTATGGGGTGATGCAGCAACTTTTATTCCGATGGTTCTGTATCATCATTACGGAGATAAAGATGAATTAAGACAGAATTATTCCATGATGAAAGAATGGGTAGACTGGATCATCCGGAGTGATGAACAAAATGGAAATCAGAATCTGTGGAATTTCGGATTCCATTTCGGAGACTGGCTTGCCCAGGATGGTATCTCACCACAGAGCATGAAGGGCGGCACAGATGATGCACTGGTAGCATCCCTGTACTATTTTGCTTCGACGGGAAAAGTGGCAGAAGGTGCAGAAATTCTGGGATACAAGCTGGAAGCAGAGTACTACCATGAGAAAGCTGAGAAAATTCGTGGCGCAATTCTGAATGAATTTTTTGCTGTAAATGGAAGACTGGCGATAGATACACAGACAGCCTATCTTATGTGCCTGAATTTTGGCGTATATCGTGATAAAAACAAGCTGATTTCCGGACTAAAAGAGAGATTAAGAAAAGATTGTTATAAAATCAAAGGAGGCTTCGTGGGAGCTACCATGCTTTGCCAGGTGCTTGCCCAGAATGGACTTGAAGATGTAGCAAGCTATATTTTGTTCCAGGAGGGCTTCCCTGGCTGGATGCATTGTGTAAATCTGGGAGCCACCACGATCTGGGAAAGATGGAATTCCATTCTGGATGATGGTACCATAAGCGGAACAGACATGAACTCCCTGAACCATTATTCCTATGGCTCTGTAATGGAGTATGTGTACCGTTATATGGCAGGAATCCAGGAAATGGAGCCAGGATTTAAAAAGGTGCGCTTCGCGCCTCAGCTGAATAATAAGCTTGGCTATGTCACATACAGCTATGATTCTGTAAGTGGAAAATATACTTCTGCATGGAAAGTAAACGAAGACGGCACGGTGACAGTCCGGTTTGAAATTCCTTTTGGATGCAGCGCGGTGGCGGTGCTGCCAGATGTGGCGGAGATGAAATCGTACGTGGAACTGAAGGGTGAAGAGGGAGAAAACGAAAGAAGCGGAACCGACGGAAAGGAAAACGGAAGTAAGGAAACGCCGCAGAATTTACAGGGTGAGATCAAGCTTTCAGCAGGTATCTATGAATTCTGCTACCGAACAAACCGGGACTACAGAAAAGCGTACACCATGAATTCCCGTCTGGAAGAAATGCAGAATGATCTCCGTGCAATGGAAATCCTGGCACGGAAAATGCCGCTTGCGGTGGACAAGATCAACAGTCAGGACCCAGAGAACCTGAACTTAAGTCTGAATGAATTACAGTATATGTTTTTCCTGGGATTTAATCCGAAGATGGTACAAGGTGCGGCTGCGGAGCTTATGCAGCTGGATGTAATCAGATAATATTGCATAGGCAATGTGATTAAGTTTGAGATAGATTGGAGAAAACAGATGAAAGCATTTATTTTTGATTTAGATGGTGTTATTGTTTTTACAGATAAGTTTCATTATCAGGCGTGGAAAAAGATGGCAGATGAAATGGGAATCTATTTCGATGAAACCATTAATAACCGTCTTCGCGGTGTAAGCAGGGCAGAAAGCCTGGAAATCATTCTGGAAAGATACGAAGACCCGGCTCTTTCCCAGAAGAAAAAAGCAGAACTGATGGAAAGCAAAAATCATACATACAGGGAGCTTCTTGCATCTATGACACCGGCGGATGTAGCGGATGAGGTAAGAGAAACTCTCGCTGAATTACATAAGAGAGGCTATAAGCTGGCACTTGGTTCTTCCAGTAAGAATGCGAAATTTATCTTGGAAAAGGTTGATCTGCTGGCTGCATTCGATGCAATTTCCGATGGTACAAATATCACGAAGTCCAAACCGGATCCGGAGGTATTTTTGAAAGCGGCAGAATTCCTGGGAGAGAAACCGGAGGACTGTTATGTGGTAGAAGATGCTTACGCTGGAATTGATGCTGCTAAGAATGCAGGGATGCAGGCTGTAGGAATTGGGGACGCTGCCGGATATGAGAAAGCAGATAAGAGGATTCAGAGTTTTAAGGAATTGCTGACAATGTAAGGCGAAAACAGGAAAAAGTAATTATAATAATGAAAAGCAGTCGCTGTGATAGGGGCTCATGTCGGAGAAAATGACGGAAGCTATCATATAGGCGGCTGTTTTTCTACGTAAATCGCGACTTCCTCATGTTGGGCGTGACCCAAGGTCAAAAGCTTTATCGTGCAAGCATGAACAGCTTTTTGATCTTTTGAACTTCGCATCTTATAAATTAAGCTTTTCAAAACCAGAAAACAATAGTAAAATAAGCAGTATAGGAATGTGAGTAAGAAAGGGAATGTCTGGTTCTGGAGAATGTGTTGGGGGACGTGAAGAAGGCCGGACGGAGTGGAGAACAATGACGATAAAAGCGAAAATTATGGAAACGGATTCAGTGACAGGGGCATTGAACCGGACAGGATTTTTTCATAAGGTGCGAAAGATGCTGGAGAGCAACCCAGAGCAGGATTATGCTATAGCTTATTTTAATATCCAGAGATTTAAGACGGTAAATGACCTGTTTGGCTATGAGGCGGGGGATGCGCTCTTGAAGAAGGTCGCGGAGATTCTTGCGAACTGTTTTCTGAAACCACTGGCAGTGGGAAGGATGGAGGCAGACCGTTTTACCGTATTTACGAGAAAATGCGATATGGATCTGGAACGTCTGCCAGAGCTTTTACACAGAACGTATAACAAAGGGGAACTGAAGCTGGATTTATATGGCAAGTGCGGTATTTATTACATTCCGCGGCATTGCAGCTTAAGCGTATCGGACATGTGCGACAGGGCCAAGCTTGCCAAGTCCAGTATTACCAACCAGTTTGTCCAGCCGTACGCTGTTTTTAATGAGCAGATGCGGGAGGATTACGAGCAGCGGAGTATTGCTCTTCTTCATCTGGACGATGCCATCCAGAATGGTGAGATCAAGGTTTTCTATCAGCCGATTTACGATGCCTGGACAGGGAAAGTGGTGCTGGCAGAGGCGCTGACCAGATGGTTCAGCTGTGAATTCGGCAATATTTCCCCGGCGAAATTTATCCCGATCCTGGAAGAGAGCGGTTATATTACCAAGCTGGATTCTTATGTTTACCAGAGCGTTTATGGATTCCTGGAAAAACGCCAGAGGGAAGGCAGGCGGAATGTGGATATCGGTGTGAACCTTTCCAGAATGGATCTGATGGACAAGCATATCATGGAGAAGATCCTGAATGATGTGCGTACATCAGAGCTGCCGAGGGGAAGCATCAGCTACGAGCTTACCGAGTCTGCTTATGCGGGAGTGTCTGAGGATGGGAACAGGTTCCTGGCTCAGATGCATGCTGCAGGAGCGAAGCTTTTGGTAGATGATTTCGGAAGCGGGGTGTCTTCTTTTAGCACCATTCGTGATTATGATTTTGACATTTTGAAGCTGGATATGGGATTTGTCCAGAAAATCGGACTGAACAGAAAAAATAACAATATTATCATTTCTCTGATCGAGCTGGCTCACCGCCTGGACCTGAAAGTGATCGCAGAAGGTGTGGAGACGAAGGAGCAGGCGGACTTCCTGAAGAATTACGGCTGCGATTATTTCCAGGGATATTATTTTGCGAAGCCGATGCCACAGGAGGAGTTTGAGGCGTTATTGGATAAATAGGCGATAGAGCGAAAATGGATTGAACAGTTAAAAATAACGGAGCAGGTATATCTTGAAAAAAGAGTACCTGCTCAGTTTTAATCCTATTGTTATTAAAAATGTAAGAATAATTTTGAGAAAATAAGAGGTGATATACCGTGGTAAAGGTAGATTTAATTACAGGTTTCCTGGGTTCCGGGAAGACCACATTTATAAAAAAATATGCTTCCTGGCTGATGAGCCAGGGTTTAAATATCGGCATCCTGGAAAATGATTTTGGTGCAGTGAATGTGGATATGATGCTGCTTCATGATCTGGAGGGCGAGAACTGTGAGCTGGAGATGGTTTCCGGCGGCTGCGACAAGGATTGCCACAGGAGAAGGTTTAAGACTAAGCTGATCGCAATGGGAATGTGTGGATATGACAGGGTTCTCATTGAGCCGTCTGGGATTTTTGATGTAGATGAGTTTTTCGATGCACTGTATGAGGAGCCTTTGGATAAATGGTACCAGATCGGAAACGTGATCACCATTCTGGATGCCAGACTGGAAGAAAAGCTGCAGCCACAGGCAGAGTATCTGCTGGCTTCAGAGGCTGCGGATGCGGGATGCATTGTTCTCAGCAAAAGCCAGGAAGCGTCTGAGCAGGAAATCCAGGGGACTGTGGAGCATCTGAACCGGGCGCTGGAAGGTGTGAAATGCAAACGACGTTTTACAGAGAAGGAAATTCTGTGCAAAGACTGGGAGCAATTTACGGATGAGGATTTCCAGCGGATTTTTGCCAGCGGTTATGTGATGGAGGATTTCGAAAAGCAGTGTTTTGACGAGAAGGAAGGCTTCCAGTCTTTGTATTTTATGGAACTGAAGATTTCTGGGGAGAAACTGGAAGCGGCGGCACGTAAGATATTGGAGGATCCCAGATGCGGAGATGTGTTCCGGATTAAGGGATTCGTGAGGGAAAACAGGCAGATTCCCGCAAAAGAAGCGAATGGTGGCAGTGGCGATAAAGAGAATGCTAAGAGAGCAGATAATGGTCTGGCTGGGGCAGCAGATAGCGGTTCTGTGGGAGCTGCAGATAAAGGTTCTGCTGAGTTGTCGAATGAGACCAAGGGCTGGCTGGAACTAAATGCTACCCGTAAGGAATTTTCCCTGAAACCAATCGCTGCAGGACAGGAAGTGGTGATTGTGATCGGGGAGAATATGGAGGAAGAGCGGATACGGGAGTATCTGGGAGCGTAAGTGGTTGCTGGTCACGGAGTGAACAGTAACCGTAATTGAAAAAGGGGAATTCCATTGCGGTGGGATTTCCTTTTTTGTAAGCAAAAATTTCGCTGGGATTCTTGGTATATAAAAAAGGTTTTGGTTTATTTCGTTGGTGAACTGTCGAAACATGTCGAACGATTTTTCTTGGAATGTGTTTGGTAGTATGTTATCCTAGACGTGTCTTATAAGATTCGTACATTTAAATCGACTCAAAATGTTATAGTCCATCTTTTAGTATATTGTTCTGATAGTTCCGAATCAGGAGCGAAAATATCCTTAAGTTTGTAAAGTTAAATATTAGAGCCTGTTTGAAAAAACATAACTGTAAGTAGAATGTATTTTTATAAGGCATTCTATATACTTTTTATAAGCTGTATTTTTATAACGCACTTTTGGTAAATGCTTTACAAACCAAACAAATACTATTACAATATTTATACAATAAAAGATATAAACACAAAAGACATAAACACAAAGGACATAAATACGAAAGATAGAAAAATAGGAAATAAATGGAACCTGATTTTGAATCAGGTCCTGAGCTTCGGGGGCATAAAGTATATGCTAATGGAATGTTTAAGTGAAGCAATACGAGGAGGAAAAGCATGATAAATATTTCTATCGCAGTCGGTGTTTCGGATTTTGAAGTAATTCGGCAGAACAATTACTACTATATAGATAAAACAGGATTGATAAGTGAAATTTTAAAAACGGGAAGTGACGGTTTTACACTGATTACCAGACCAAGACGTTTTGGAAAAACCTTGGGAATGAATATGCTTGCCAGCTTTTTTGACATCCAGAAGGATAACAGAGAGTTATTTGAAGGCTTGGAAATTTCACGGAATTATTGGCTATGTGAGAAATGGATGAATAAGTGGCCGGTTGTTTTTGTCTCTTTTAAAAGTATTAGTGGTCTGGCATTTGACAGTGCTTATGAAATGTTTCAGCTTTTGATCGCCAGTACTTTTTCAGAACATGATTATCTTTTGAAAAGCGAGAATATAACAACAGAAGAGAAAGAGAATATACGCCATTATATCCGAAAAGAGTCAACAAAAGTTGAAATGGAAAACAGCCTTTATTTTTTGATAAAAGTAATGGAGAAACATTATGGAAAAAAGGTAATTCTTTTAATTGATGAATATGATGTTCCACTTGCAAAAGCAAGTGCCAATGGATACTATGACCAAATGCTTGAGTTTATGAAAGGTGTTATGCAGGCGCTGAAGGATAATAAATTTTTGCAGTTTGCGGTCGTTACAGGCTGTTTAAAGATTGCCAAAGAAAGTATTTTTACAGGAACGAACAATTTTGTTACAGATACGATTACAACCTCCAGATTTGATGAATATTTTGGGTTTACCCAGGAAGAGGTATGCCAGATGCTGCAGGATGCGGGCGCAGAGAAATATGCAGGGAAAGTAAAAGATTGGTACGATGGATACCATTTTGGAAATTTTGACATTTACTGCCCTTGGGATGTACTGAATTATCTTCACGATCTGGACTGGAATTCCAAGGCCAAACCCCAGAGCTATTGGAGAAATACCAGCGATAATGCGATCATTCGCTCTTTTATTGACTATAAGGGAGAGAGCATAACGAAGAAACTGGAGATTTTACTGGCAGGAGGCTATATCACACTGCCGGTGGATGAAAGTGTTACATATGATTACCTGCACTCTTCTGAAAATAACCTATGGAGTATTCTTTACCTGACAGGATATCTGACGAAGGTAAGGGATGATAAATTAAAGAAAAAATTACCGGAGGGAATGTCAGCGTTGATGATTCCAAATGCAGAGATTCGTGACATTTTCAAATCAACGATAGCAAACTGGTTTGATGACAGTGCCATGGAATGGAATCGAAAGGCTTTGTTTGCAGCAGTATGGCAGGCTGATGAGGAGACATTGACTGAGGAAATAAATAAACTACTGCGAAAAACTATCAGTTATTATGATTATAAAGAAGATTTTTATCATGCTTTTCTGGCAGGGATTTTTGCTGGTGCAGGATATTGTGTGGAATCAAACAGAGAGCATGGGGAGGGACGCAGTGATGTTGCAATTTTCGATTCGGTAAATGGACGGGCTGTAGTTCTTGAAGTGAAATATTCCGATAAAAGAGAAAACATGGTGTGCGACTGTGAACGTGCAATACGGCAGATCGATGAGCGGATGTATGCAAAAGAATATGAAGGAGAGTATGACCAGATTTTGTGTTATGGGATTGCGTTTTTTAAGAAGGGGTGTCTGGTGAAAAAGAAAAGAGAAACCATTTGAATACTGGGACAGAACGGAGGTTTGTATATTGATAAATCAGCAACGATACGATTTGTAGTAAATAAAATAGTAAAAATAATTATAAATATGTCAAAATAAGGATATATACACATTCGCAATCTTGATAAGATAACCTCACAAATAATAAATTATCCTTAAATCTATTATTCTAATAGTTCCATATCAGGAACAGAAATACCCTGTAAACTATATTGATAAAAATGTTTCTATTACAGAAGCGATAAATAGAAAGATTGACACCATATGCGACACCACATATAATATAAGGAGATATAAGAATGTCAAAATGGGATAAACTGATAACACGTATATGCGATTTATCAAACGACCTTCGGTTTGATGAGCTGCGGAAGGTATTGGAAAGTTATGGATATGAAATGAATTCACCGAGAAGTGGAAGCTGCCATTATACATTTAGGAAGGAGGAGTGTACGCCGATTACAATACCAAAACATGAACCGATTAAAAAAGTATATGTAGAAATGGTAAGGCAGATTGTAGAAAGCGAGGCGAAGAAAGATGAAGACGTTGAATGGTTATATGGAAATGGCCTATCGTATGGAAATTGTAGAAGATAAGGATGAAGGTGGATTTGTGGTTTCTTATCCGGATTTACCAGGGTGCATTACATGTGGAGAGACAGTGGAGACTGCGGTGGAAAATGCGCTGGATGCGAAAAAAGCGTGGCTCGAAGCTGCATTGGAGGAGGGGATTGAGATTCATGAGCCGGACAGTCTTGAGGATTATTCGGGACAATTTAAATTGAGAATTCCACGAAGCCTGCACAGATCACTGGCGGAACATTCCAAGAGAGAAGGCATTAGTATGAATCAATATTGCGTATATCTTCTTTCCAGAAATGATGCTGTATTTTCGAAATAAATGTGAA
>JAQXQS010000132.1 GCA_029101305.1 Clostridia bacterium
GTCTCTTTACTTTTTAATTAGTCGTAAAGGTTTGGAGCAATTTCTTCAGCGTCGATGTTTGTAGAATCATACCAGTAACCAGCTGTAGGAACATCCTCAAGCTCCTGTCCGTTAGCTGCTGCTGTCAGAGCATAGATTGCATAGTAGCCCATCATCAGAGGAGACTGTGTAACTGCGCCAAGGAATGTGCCATCTGTTACAGCTGCTTTAATGATAGAACCTGCGTCGAAACCAACACCGATAACGTCGCCGTTAGCTGCGTCAGAACCAAGAACGTTCAGGTTAGCGTTAGCTGCAAGAACACCCTCTGCAGAAACCTGGTTGGAACCGAAGATTGCGATACAGTTTTCCTGGGAAAGGATAGCCTGAGCCTCTGTGGAGCAAAGCTCTACAGTTGTCTGTGCCGGAACTGCAACCTGGATAACAACGTCTGCGTCAGCTTCTTCTGCGTCAGCACCTTCTGCTGCATTTACATAGAACTCATTACCTTTAACTGCTACTGTTTTTCCATCAGCTTTAACCAGCTCGATCATCTTGTTGATGAATCCTGTACCACGCTGCTGGATGTTAAGAGCTGTAGCATCCTGGTTAACCTCACCGATGATAACCTGTCCGTCAGCGTTAGCGATAACGTCTTTGATTGCCGGATACATGTTCTCAGCTGCTACAGAACCAGCCTGATTGTTGTCTGTGCAGACTTCGCAAACTACAGATCCTTCCGGAGCATCAGCGATACCTGTATCAAATGTAACAACCGGGATTCCTTTGTCAACACATGTCTGAAGAGCTTCCTGAACAGAAGATGTATCACAAGCTGCAAGTCCTAATCCAACAGGATTAGCTGCGATAGCTGTATTGATCATGTTAACCTGGTCAGCGATATCGGACTCACTGTTTGGTCCCTGTGCTGTATAGGTAACACCTAATTCTTCCGCTGCTTTGTCCATACCTTTCATAGCTGCTTCCCAGTATGTAGACTGGAAGGATTTAACCATCATTGGGAACTCATAAGCTTCGTTAGCTGTAAGTCCATCAAACTGGTCTTCCGGAGCCGCCATAACAGTTGTTGCTGCTAAACCAGATACCATTGCTGCACAGAGTACTAATGCCATAACTTTCTTTGCTTTCATTTACTACTTCCTCCTTGAAATAAAATTATATAGTTTTTTTATGATGATACGTCGCTACACTCTCCGACGCTTCACATCCGTTATGAAATTGTTGCTGTTTACCAGCTGTTCGGCTTATAAACAGAATTTTGCTTTTCTTCAGGCTGACTGTCTGTAAGCCAGCCTGTATGTTTCAGTTGTTAGTGTGCACTTTTTTTCTCTTTCAGGATATCAATCAATACTGCAACGATCAATACAACACCTGTGATGATCTGCTGCCAGTTTGCCTGCAGACCGACATATGGAAGACCGGTCTTTAACAGCATGATTACGAAAATACCTACCAGAGTTCCTACTACAGATCCATAACCACCGGAAGCTGCAACACCACCAACGAATACACCGCCGATCGCATCCATCTCAAGTCCGGCACCAGTACCAGGCTGTACAGTAGGAGTTACTGCTGCATATGCGATAGCTGCAAGTCCTGTAAACAGACCGCAAACTACATATACCATTACATGATAGAACTTAACATTGATTCCGGAAAGAGCTGCTGCTTCTTTGTTGGAACCAATTGCGATGGTGTAACGTCCGAATTTGGTATGATTCAGAACAAACTCCATCAGGATTACCAGAATGATCATCCACAGGAAACCGATCGGGTAACGGGAAGCACTTCTTCCAGTACCGATTGTCAGCTTAAAGATAGAATGGAACCATCCACCTGGCTGATTTAAGGTTGGCCACGGTGTAGCACTGCAAAGAGAACCAGCACCACGGGTAATCATACAGGTACAAAGGGTTGCAAGGAATGGCGGCAGGTTCATGATACCGATAAGAACACCGTTCAACGCGCCGATTGCAATTCCAAGCACTACACAGATCAGCATTGCAACTACTACCGGAATATTATTATTTCTGATAAGAGTTCCACCGATCAGTGCATAACATACCATACCAGTTCCGATTGACAGGTCTACACCGGCTGTGATAAGTGGGAATGTAACACCAATTGCCATCAGAAGATCATAGTATGAGAAATCCAGCATACTCAGGATTGTTGTGTACTGTCTGAATTCCTTACTCATAAAGGAAAATATAGCAGACAGTGCAATGATAACCAGCAAAACAATAAATCTCTGATCACTTAAAATACTTTTTTTCTTCTTAGTCATGACGTCCTCCTTAATCGATATTCCGTGTAGCCTTATCCATGATGTGTTCCTGTGTTGCTTCGGAAATATCAATATCTCCTGTCACTTTACCTTCGCACATGATGATGATACGGTCACTCATTCGGAGAATTTCTGTCATCTCAGAAGAAATCATGATGATTGATTTTCCTTCTGCTGCAAGTTTACTCATTAATTTGTAGATCTCATTCTTCGCACCAACGTCGATACCTCTTGTTGGCTCATCGAAGATCAGGATCTCACTGTCACGGGTAAGCCATTTTGCAATAACTACCTTCTGCTGGTTACCACCGGAAAGGTTTACTACCAGCTGGTCTGTGGAAGGAGTCTTGGTTGCAAGCTCTTTGACATACTTTTCAGTAATTTTTTTCTCTTTGGCTTTGTTGATGAACAAGCCGTTGCAATATTCTTCCATTGTAGCCAGTGTCGTATTCTCTGTTACAGATTTCTGAACAACAACACCATATCTTCTTCTGTCCTCTGACAGATAACCGATACCATATTTAACAGCATCCTGAGGGCTATTGATAGTTACTTCGTGAAGTTGTCCATCTTTACCCATAATGGAAATCTTACCACTCTGTTTCGGGTCTGCACCAAACAGTGCTCTGGCTGTCTCAGTACGTCCAGCACCCATAAGTCCGGAGAAACCAAGAATTTCACCTTTTCGCAATTCAAAACTTACATCCTGAACCATCTTACCAGCATTCAGATGTTCTACCTTAAGAACTACCGGTGCATCTGGTGCAACCATGCTGTGTTCCTTCGGATCCTCGTAAATAACACGACCAACCATCATGTTGATAATGTCTTCTTTTGTACTTTCTGCTGTGATCAGTGTACCTACATAACCACCATCTCGCATGACAGTTACACGATCTGTGATGACCTTAATCTCATCCATACGGTGTGAGATATATACAATACCAAGATTCTTCTTACGAAGGTCTTTGATGATTTCAAATAAATCCGCAATCTCCTTCTCAGTAAGAGCTGCTGACGGCTCATCAAAAATGATCACCTCAGCTTTGTGGGAAATAGCCTTTGCAATCTCACACATCTGCTGCTTACCAACAGTAAGATTACTCATTTTTTCTCTCGGATCGATTTCAATATTCAGATCCTGAAATAATTTCTTGGAATCTTCGATCATCTTCTTGTCGTCTACACGGATTCCCTTCTTCGGTTCACGTCCGATAAAGATATTCTGTGCAACAGTCAGATCTCCGATCATATTTAATTCCTGATGTACGATTACCACTCCGGCATCCTGAGCTTCACGGGTATTGTGAAATTCTGTCTCTTTGCCTTTATATGTAATTGTTCCGGAATCCTTCTGGTAAATACCGGTAAGTACCTTCATCAGTGTGGACTTTCCGGCTCCGTTCTCTCCCATAAGTGCATGTACTTCACCGCGTTTCACTTCGAAATTAACATGATCCAGGGCATGAACTCCAGGAAAGGACTTATCAATATCCTTCATCGTTAAAATAACTTCACCCATTGTCGAATCCTCCCTTATGATCAGTTCTTTCTGCGTCTTGCAGAAACGTCAGCGTAAACTGCTACAATAACAATGATACCTGTAATAATCATCTGCTGTCCTTTACCAAGACCAAATGCCATGATTCCCTGCTGAAGAAGAGAGATGATAAATACACCGATTACAGTACCGCCGATGGAAGCAAGTCCACCAACCATGGATGTACCACCCATTACACAGCCTGCAATTGCTTCGTTGTTATACTGATCGCCATATCCTGGCTGAACGGTTGTATAAGTAGCTACAAAGAACAGCGCTCCAATTCCTACCAGAAATCCACAGATCACATATGCAAGCATTCTCCATTTTCTGGTATTGACACCGGAAAGACGAACTGCCTCGCTGTTAGATCCAAGACAAAGGATATAACGTCCTGGCTTTGTATTGTAAAGAACAATACCGCAAACCACTGCCATTGCCAGGAAGATCACAAGACCTACCGGGAATCCGTTATAAGAAGCAATG
The DNA here is from genome assembly GCA_029101305.1 of Clostridia bacterium. Classification (GTDB taxonomy): domain Bacteria; phylum Bacillota; class Clostridia; order Lachnospirales; family Lachnospiraceae; genus Blautia_A. The sequence continues at coordinate 4,314 of JAQXQS010000132.1, forward strand.
TTACGGAACCATCCATTTACAGGATCTGTACTCTGTGGCCAGCTGACTGACTGTGTCTTAGTAAATACAGATGCAATACCTTTTGCAATGTTCATGGATGCCATGGAAACAATGAACGGTGGAACTGACATGTAAGAAACCAGCCATCCATTGAATACACCAAATGCAAGACCGATAAGTACGCACAGTACCATGGCAGCTGCACAAGGAACTCCATAAGAAGTCATGCAGTAACCGGAAACCAGTGCACAACAGAACATAACCGGTCCGATGGAGAAATCAATTCCTCCTGTAGCAATTACAAATGTTACTCCAAGTGACAAAAAGCCCAGGAAGTATACATAGTTCAAAGTAGATTTGATACTGTCGCCAACTGGGAATTTACTTCCGAGCACTACCTTAAAAACTACGAACATGAGAACCAGAATACAGACAAGCAGGATTCTGTTCAGGCCGAGCTTTTTCACAATTGGATTTTGTTTTAACTTTTCCAACTTTTCACCCTCCTTAATTTTTTGTTACTGTCCAGGATTCCTAATAAATCAGTTTCTCACCTTGCCTTGGACAATAACTTTTGCACTCTCTGCGTTTTCTATATAATACCTTGAATCCTGCACAATTGTAATAGAATATTTTCCAGAAAAAGGTTAAATATTTACTGTATGGTCATAAATTTTTAACTATTTCTGGAAAATATGTACAAACACCTTATTTCACTCTATTAATCTTTACTTCACTATGTATTGCTCTTTGCTTTTATGTATTAGAATGTGTTTGAAAAATCATTCCTGCAAACTGCACGCCCCACTTTGCGGTATATTTCGCCTGAATTCGGTTGTCGTATCTCGTTTACTTCAATGTATTAAACGGAAAGATCAGTTTCTCAATCTCACTGGAATACATATTATCCGGAGTTACCAGCTGACAGCCTGAGTTTACATTTTCATCATATGGTTTTCCCCAGAGCATACGCACGGTCTCCGTTACTCCAAGATACCCCATTTTAAAGGCTTTCTGTACAACAATTCCCTTAAACACTCCTTTTTCCATAAGCTGTACCGCCTCCTGGGAACTGTCCACCCCTACTACCTGGATTTTTCCTTCCATATTGTGCTTCTGGACGGCACGTGCTGCACCAACAGAAGAATACTCATTCATACCTGCGATCATTTCCAGATCCGGATATTTTTCCATAAGCTCCTCTGTGAGCTGGGAAGCTTTGTCAAATTGTGAATTACAGTATACAACATCTACCACATTTTTATTATAATCACCAAGTCCTTCCCGAAAGCCCTGCTCTCTTTCGATTGCAGTAGACACTCCTTTGACATGGCTTACAATGGCGATCTTCGAATTCTCATTTAACAGAGTCCGTGCATATTCTCCCAGCTGCTTGCCAGCCTCCAGGTTATCTGTAGCAACAGTCATATCCTGAATGTTATTCTCTGTATAGGAATCTATAAAGGTAATCTTGATTCCATTTTCCTTCGCTTTCTGCAGAAGCTCATCTGAAGCGTCGAAGCTTGAAGGGGAAAATAAAATCGCATCCGGATTCTTCTCAATCGCTTCTGCCAGAAGTTCGTTCTGTACCGCTACATCCTGTTCCCGTTCCGGTGCCAGCACTTCCAGAGATGCCCCGCATTCCTGGGCAGCCATTCTCGTGCCGGATATCAAAGATGTCCAGAAATCATTAGTGCCATCTTCTGTTTTGGGGATATAGATCAGAGACCATTTTTTATTGTAATTTTTCTGGCGTACATGAAGAATTCCTGCTGAAACCAGACATACCGCCAGCGCTATACCAACCAGCATCAGCCATTGTTTACGCTTTTTCATGATGTTCCTCCTGCTCCATTGGAATTACGACTGTAACCGTGGTGCCCTTTCCCTTCTCGCTCTTATAGCAGAGGCCATAATCCTTTCCATAATACATTACAAGACGTCTCTGGACATTATATACTCCAACACCATTGGAACGATAATTGACCTTATGCTTCTCAAAAATACGCCCCAGAGTTTCTTCATCCATTCCAACACCATCATCGGCGATCTCAATCACTGCATTTCCATTTTTCTGGTATCCGGTTACAGTAAGCATTCCCTTTGACTCTTTATATTTTAAGCCATGATAAATTGCATTTTCCACAATCGGCTGAAGCACAAGCTTCACAATATGCACACTGTTTATGGACGGATCCACCTTAATCTCGAATTCCAGCTTGTCCTTATAGCGCATTTTCTGAATGGTTAGATAACTTTTTACATACTGGATTTCCTGTCCGATCAGCACAGTTTCGTCTTCATTGCTGATACTCTGGCGTAAAAGACGTGCCAAAGAAGCAGTCATCACTACCACATCCTCATACTTCTTCCCCTCTGCCATCCAGATAATGGAATCCAGTGTATTATAGAGAAAATGAGGATTGATCTGTGACTGAAGTGCTTTCAGTTCACTTTTACGCTTTAGTTCCTGCTCATGTACATTCTGTGCCATCAGATCTTCAATCTTGTGGGTCATTACATTAAATGACGTAGTAAGACTTCCAATCTCATTCTGGGAAGGAACAATCAGATCATCTGCTGCCTTAAAATCTCCCTCCTGCACTCTCTCCATAGAGTCCCGAAGCTTCTGGATCGGAAGGGTAATGCTGCGGGCAATAAAACTGGAAATAAGCATGGCGATCGCAACCAGCACAATCGCAGTCATCACATAGATGTTATTTGCTTCTTTACTGTTCTTAAGAAGCTCTGCCATATTCATACACCCTACAATGGTCCAGCCAGTGGTTTCTGAATGGGAAAGTGTATAAATTTTTTCATCATCGCCCTCTCCTGTAACCACCGTATCTGAATCTGCATTCAGGACAATGTCTATATTTTCGGTCTGTAACTCATTGTAAAGCTGCTGCTGGCTTGGATGATATACAATATTTCCATTCTGATCCAGAATAAACACATAGCCTTTATCACCTATGCTGTTCTGATCACACAATTCACTGATTGCGCTATAATTCAAGTCGATAAACACAACTCCGTCACTGTTTCCTGTTCCATAGAAATTATGAACCTCACGGCTTAACGTGATCACCCAGGGACGCTGTCCCTTTATCACATGCTGTACATGGGAAGAGCTCAGGCTGTACTGATTGTAATTATCCACTGCATTGGTGTACCATTCCTGGGTAGACAGATCCAGATCCGGATTAGTAGCCTGATAGCCACTATTTATCAGCATCACCCCGTCTTTCTGTACGATTCCGATATTGCAGATGTCATCACGGCCTTTCAGGATTGTGCTGAACTGTTCCAGAAGACGTTTCCTGTGTCCTTCCTTTGCGTTCTCATCCTCACTGTTCTTTTGATAGAGCAGCTGATAAGCATCCTGGCTTTTTGCAATAACAGAGGCTATGTTATCCATATATGTAATGTAAGAATCAATATTCTGATTCAGCTGTCTGATGATCGTCTGTGTATAGAGCACGGAATTTTCATAAATCGCTGAATTTGTGTACCTGACAGAAACCAGGGTGGAGGCAATAACTGCACAGAGAACCAGCGCAGAAATAGCCACAAAAATAGTGCTCTGGATACTCTTGAAACCTTTTAGGAATTTTCGTTTCATATGGATCTTTTTTCCTTTGCATATTCAGTGGGCGTTTTACCAGTCATTTTCTTAAATGAGATTCCAAAATAATGGGGATCCGAAAAGCCTACCATTTCCGCAATCTCATAATTCTTAAGCGCAGTCTGTTCCAGAAGTTCTTTGGCCTTTTCCATACGGATACGGCTTAGAAATTCCAGAAATGTGCCGCCTGTAGCTTCTTTAAAGATCGTGCTAAAATAGCTTGTACTGATATTCAGATAAGAACAGATGTCATTCAGGCCAAATTCCGGTTCTGCGTAATGTGCACGGATATATTCCATGGCAAGCAGTGCCTGTTTCTGTCCACTGGAACTATTCAGGGACGAGCAGCGTTCAAACACTTCATGCACATAATCCTCTGCCATTGCAAAGGCTTCTGTAAACGTCTTCTGTTCCGTTACTTTTCCCATAAGAAGTTCCCTTTTATGAAACAGATCCTCATCACCTGACGAAAGAGCCTCCCAACAGCTGCCGGCATGACGTAAGATCATCTGAAGGCAGACACATGCCTGGCTTTTATCCACTCTGGCTTTCTTAATCTCCTGTTTCATAAAATCCAGGGCCTGATCCACTGCAGCTCTGTTTCCATTTTTTATTCCATCCACCATCTCACTTAGGGGCTGCTGCAGGGAAAGGCTTCTCTCCTCTCCCGGATTTTCCGTATCTATAAGCAGATTTCCTCCCAGCAGATAGCGAAGCTCTATGGCTTTCTCGGCCTGATTATGGGATTTCACTGTCTCTCCCGGATTTCTTACCCAGCCTCCGATTCCGGCAGAAACTTCTATTCCGATTACTTCTTTTACTTTGCTTTGAATCTCTTTACAAATCTCCTGTATTTCCTGGGTAAATTCCCGGCTTCTATCTCCCATAAAAAGAATGCAGACCCGGTTGTTCCCCTCCTGATAAGCGATTCCAGCATTTCTTCCGGTAACGATCTCATCAGCCACATTGAACAGCACAAATGCCATTAAGGCGCTCTCTTGTCTCTTCTCCATGTCAATCTGATGAATATCTGAAAAAAGATCCATATCAAATACTGCCACCCGGTAAGACGCTGCATCTAATGTGATTCCCATCTCTTCCAGTTCTAAAAGGCTCTCTCCCACATCTCTTGTACAGCTGACCAATGCTTCTATCGCCTTTGAACGGATTACAAGAGCATTCTTATGGTAATCCTGGGATGTTTTCGTTAAAGATTCCATTTTTTTCTTTTCCTGGCGCTGCTGGTCTACTTTTTCTTTCATTTTTTCTATAACTTCCCTAAGTTCCATTGCAGTCACCGGTTTCAGCATATATTCACTTACATTATATTGGATTGCCTTCTTGGCGTATTCAAATTCCCCGAAGCCGCTGAAAATTACAATTACAATCTCCGGATAATTGTCATGAAG
>JAQXQS010000133.1 GCA_029101305.1 Clostridia bacterium
GCACATTTTTCAGAAAGATATGCGCTGTTGGTATTTACAATATTGCCAAGAAGGATCTCTGTTCCTACAGCTACAAGCTCTGCTATCATTTCTATACCTCTTTTCTGGTCTTTAATTTCTCTCTTTGCAAAACGGACATGACTAAAACAGCCATGTCCGATGTTATCAGCTCCACGCATCCTGTTATTTATTCCTGCATGGAAATCACACTCTTATTCTGAACAATATAAGTGATCAGGGAAATCACAGTCAGAGCCAGTGACAGCCATACGAAAACCTCTGTCAGGATCTCAAAGAAGCCCCCGAAGTTCAGGATCAGAAGAATGATCATGATCATCTGGGATACTGTTTTAAATTTCCCCCAGTAGTTTGCTGCAATCACCACGCCATTCTCGGCAGCGATCAGTCTGAAACCACTGATAATAAATTCTCTTGCAATGATAATGATAACAATCCATGCCGGCAGGCGGTCAAGCTCGATCATACAGATCAGTGCAGAGCACACAAGCAGCTTGTCAGCAAGGGGATCCATAAATAAGCCAAAATTGGTAACCAGGATATTCTGACGGTCCAGATGACAGTCAAGCATATCTGTCAGACTTGCCACAACAAAAATCGCAAGGCAGATATAGCGGTTGGCATCGCCACCCCAGCCGGTCAGACTAAACAATACAAAAAACGGTACCATGATCATTCTGGCAACAGTCAGTTTATTCGGTGTATTCATCTTCCAGCTCTCCTATCAAATCGTACTCCAGAGCACCGGTCACCCGGACTCTCGCAAAATCTCCGGTCATGAGAAGCTCCCCGGTCTGTACAAAAATATATCCGTCTACCTTAGGTGCATCCCCATAAGTACGTCCGATATACGCACTTTCACCGGATACCTTACCCTCGATCATAACGGTCAGTACCTGACCTACACGGCTTTCACCCTTCTCAAGGGAAATCTCCTGCTGGAGCTCCATGATCTCGTCTCTTCTGGCTTCTTTGACTTCCTCAGGGATCTGATTCTCCATAGTCGCTGCAGGAGTGTCCTCCTCAGCAGAATATGGGAAAACCCCAAGACGGTCAAATTCGATCTCATCCACAAACTCCATCAGTTCTTCATGGTCTTCCTGGGTCTCCCCCGGGAAACCACTGATCAGACTGGTTCTAAGGAAAATATCCGGAATCTCCCGGCGCAGCTTACCGATAATATCCACCAGCTCCTGCTTGGTGGTACGGCGTCCCATACGCTTCAGCACACGGTCACTTGCATGCTGGATCGGAAGATCCAGGTAATGGCAGATCTTCTTCTCTTCCTTCATGGTCTGGATCAGTTCATCATAAATCTCTTCCGGATAGCAGTATAAAATACGGATCCAGCGGATTCCTTTGATCTTACAAAGCTCTTTCAGAAGGACATGGAGAGATTTCTTACCATATAAATCCTTCCCATACAGAGTCGTCTCCTGGGCAACCAGGATCAGCTCCTTTACGCCCTGCTCAGCCAGAGACTTGGCCTCTTTCACAAGCTGTTCCATAGGAACACTTCTGTAGCTACCGCGGAGCTTCGGGATAATACAATAAGTGCAGTGCTTGTCACAGCCCTCTGCGATTTTCAGATAAGCAAAATGTCCACCTGTGGTCAGCATACGCTTGCCGGAAATGTCCGGAAGGTAATCAATGCTCTTATATTCTTCGAAATGTCTGCCGGCCTCTGCCTCCTTAACAGCCTGAATGATATCGCCGTAAGAGGTTGTACCAAGAATGGCATCCACTTCCGGTATTTCCTCTGAAATCTCTTTCTTGTAACGCTGTGCCATACAGCCGGTAACGATCAGCACCTTACAGGTGCCTGCCTTTTTCTTCTCTGCCATCTCGAGGATGGTATTCACACTTTCCTCTTTGGCATCGCCAATAAAGCAACAGGTATTGACAATGATCACTTCAGCCTCATCTTCATCATCAACGATCTGATGGCCGTCTGCGGCAAGCATTCCAAGCATTTCCTCAGAATCTACCAGATTCTTATCACATCCAAGGGAAATGAACAGTAATTTCATATTATTCTGCACTCTCCCCAGATTCAGTACCCTCTGTTACAGCAGCTGTCTCTTCTGCAACAGCTTCCTCTGCTGTATGGCCTGCGATCTCTGCCAGATCTTCTTCCTCATGCTTACCTGGAAGGATTTTTACCTTGCCATGATATAATTCGTCAATGGCGATAGAAAGAGGTTTCTTACCTTTTACATTATCAGCTAACGGTTTCGCACCACCGATCAGCTGGCGTGCACGCTTGCTGGTTGCAAGGATCAGGGAATAACGGCTGTTGAGCACCATGCTCTCATCGTCGTCCTCATTATTTGTATTGATTGCTTCGATTAACTCTGAATATGATGGATGGATCATATAGATACTCCTTTCAAAAATTGTTATGATTGTTATATTTTTTATAAAGATTTACAGTTATTCGGTGTTTTCTGCACATATAGCCGTAAATCCATATTTCTTAGATTATTCCTGTACAAAGCCTGCTGCCTGTGTCTGGATCTCATGGATAAAATCAAGATTACGCTTCATCGCGAAATGCTCGCTCTGGATGATATCGTGAAGTCTGTCTACCGCCTCATCAAGCTGGTCATTCACCAGAAGGTAATCATATTCATCAACACCTTCTGCCTCCTTGGCAGCTCTTGCAAGACGCTGGTGGATCACCTCTGCCGTCTCAGTGCCTCTTCCTACAAGACGCCCTTTCAGCTCCTCCATAGATGGCGCAGTTACAAACACAAGTACTGCCTCCGGGAATTTCTTCTTGATCTTACGTGCCCCCTGGATCTCAATCTCCAGGATCACATCACGTCCCATGGAAAGCTGCTCTTCTACATATGCCTTCGGTGTGCCGTAGTAATTCTCCACATACTGGGCATATTCAATCAGCTGATCCTCACGGATCATCTGCTCAAACTCTTCTTTCGTACGGAAAAAATACTCTCTTCCGTCCTCTTCCCCTGGTCTGGGGTCTCTGGTGGTAGCGGATACCGACAACGCATAATTGTCGTACTTCGCCATCAGGCTCTTCATAATGGTACCTTTCCCTGCCCCGGAAAAACCGGAAACAACTACCAAAACTCCTCTACTCATGGTCCTCTCCCTTATTTTCCAAAACTTCTGCAAATCTGCGGGCAATGGTGTCCGGCTGGATCGCAGATAAGATCAGAATGTCGTCTGATGTGACGATTACGGATTTTGTCTTCCTTCCCTGTGTAGCGTCCACAAGGGAATTGGATCCCTTTACACTCTGAACCATTCGTTTCACCGGTGCGGCATCCGGGTTTACCACAGCTACGATTTTCTGGGAATTCACCACATTGCCGAATCCGATATTGATTAATTTTGCCATGTTTTCACCCTTCTGTCAATATAGAAAGTACGCAGGCGCACCGTAACCACAGATTACTGTTACTGTTCACTCCGTTCACAGCAACACGCTTCGCGATGCACAGAAATCATGCCTTCGCATGATTTCGCGCCACAAGTCTCGGGTTTTCTGTGACCTTTGGTCACAAAAAACACCTCGCGGAATACTACCAGTGAACAGAAACAGATTACTTCACTGCTTCACAGTTCCTGCAATTCTCCTGTCATCTGGAATCCACTGGATTACTCCACGTTCTGGACCTGCTCGCGGATCTTCTCGATCTCGGTTTTCAGATCGATTGCAATATTAGAAATCACCAGGTCATTGGACTTGGACAGGATCGTATTGGCTTCCCGGTTCATCTCCTGCGCCATAAAGTCAAGCTTGCGGCCAATTTCCTCTTTCTCCTCCAGCATCTTCTTCATTCCCTGGATATGACTGTGAAGGCGTACGGTCTCCTCATCATTGCAGATCTTATCAGAAAACAGGATCACCTCGGCTGCAATACGGGATTCCTCGATCTGGGAGTCCTCAAGAAGCTCATGCACCTTTGTCTCAAGCTTCTCCCTGTAAGCGTCCACAACCTCCGGGGAACGTGCCTCCACCTGGCATACCTTCTCATCAAGGGCATCCAGCTTGGCGATCAGATCATTCTTAAGGTGCTCGCCCTCTCTTGCACGGGTCTGGGCAAATTTCTCACAGGCCTCACGAAGGGGTCCCTCCAGGACAGCCCACAACGCCTCTTCGTCCACAGACTGCTCTTCCATGGTCAGCACCTCCGGATAACGGGAAAGTGCCCCTGCCTTCACATCATTCTCAATCCCGAACTCCTCTGCCATCTGGCGGATATAGGCAAGATACTCCCCGGCAAGCTCTTTATTATACTTTAACGCTCCGCAGCTTAAGGTGTAGTCCTCATAGGTGATAAATACATCCACCTTACCGCGCTGCATATATGTCTTCATAAGATTCCGGATAGCCCCTTCCAGGAAGCTGAGCTTCCTTGGCATCTTAATGCTCAGATCCAGATATCTGTGATTGACGGATTTTAATTCAACAGTGATCTTCCGTTCTTTTGTGATCACTTCGGCTCTTCCAAAGCCGGTCATGCTTTTTATCATAGTAATCTCTTTCTGTATTTTTATTCCGGATACTGCCACTCTCTGGTCTCTCATCAGATTGCACATCTGCATAAAGCTCCTTGTGACAGTACATCTACGCATACAGATTTATTATAGTTCATTCTAAAACCCTAGTCAAATCCTTTTTTTACTGTTATAATATTAGATACCACGGATTGTTCCGCAGCTACGCTGCTCCCACAATCCTTCAAACATTCGGAATCCGCTGATTTACTGCGTAAATCGCTACTTCCTCATGTTTGGCGGGTCCCAAGGTCAAAAGCTTTATCGTGCAAGCACGAACAGCTTTCTGACCTTTTGACCCTGGTATCATAATAATTCCTCTAATTGAAAGGAGTCTTTTTCATGGCTTTTGACGGAATCACCATTGCTGCAATGGTTTCTGAATTAAATAAAAATCTCACCGGCGGCCGTATCAACAAGATCGCACAGCCGGAGAATGACGAGCTGCTGATCACGGCAAAGGGTGCCGGCGGCCAGAAGCGTCTGCTTCTCTCTGCCAGTGCTTCCCTTCCTCTTATCTATTTCACAGGCAAAAACAGGATCAGTCCTTTAACTGCTCCCAATTTCTGTATGCTTCTGCGCAAGCATATCGGAAGCGCCAGGATCACCGAGATCCGCCAGCCAGGACTGGAACGAGTAGTGGAATTTGAGCTGGAGCATCTGAATGAGCTGGGTGACGTATGCCACAAGGTTCTGATCATGGAGCTGATGGGCAAGCACAGCAATATTATTTTCTGTGATGATACCGGTATGATTCTGGACAGCATCAAGCACGTATCCTGTAACGTAAGCTCCGTCCGCGAGGTTCTCCCCGGACGTCCTTACTTCATCCCTCACACCCAGGATAAACTGGATCCGCTTACTATATCCAGAGAAGCTTTTATGGAAAAAGTCTGCGGCAGTTCCAACGCTGTTTCCAAGGCACTTTATCAGACTCTCACCGGTCTTAGCCCTGTGATGGCCCAGGAGATCTGCTACCGTGCAGCGATTGATGGAAATGATGACGCGAAGGCTCTTGATACGCCATCCCAGGAGCGTCTCTACACCGAGTTTTCCAATATTATGGAACAGATCCGTAAAGAAGAATTTACCCCTGCGATCATTTTCAAAGGGGATGAACCGGTTGAATACGGGGTTCTTCCTTTTACCCAGTACGGGGAAGGCTTCACCAGCCAGACCTTTGACTCTGTGTCCGAAATGCTGGAAACCTACTATGCCTCCCGTGATGTGATCACCAGGATCCGCCAGAAGTCTGCTGACCTGCGTAAGATCGTCCAGACTGCCCTTGACCGCAACCGCAAGAAGCTGAGCCTTCAGCAAAAACAGATGAAGGATACCGGGAAAAAAGACAAATATAAGATTTACGGAGAGCTGATCAATACTTATGGCTACGGTCTGGAGGAAGGCTGCAAGTCTTTCAAAGCCGTGAACTATTATAATGGGGAAGAGATTACCATTCCACTTGACCCGACTCTCACCCCACAGGAAAATTCCAAGAAATACTTTGACCGTTACGGCAAGCTGAAGCGTACCCAGGAAGCTCTGGAAGTTCAGATCGCAGATACCACAAGTGAGATCGAGCATCTGGAATCCATTTCCAATGCCCTGGACATTGCTGCAGAAGAGAGTGACCTTTCCCAGATCAAAGAGGAGTTAATGGAATACGGCTACATAAAGCGCCACTATGGGAACAAAAAAGGTGCCAAAATGCAGATGAAATCCAAGCCCTTCCATTACATTTCCAGCGATGGCTATGACATTTATGTCGGAAAAAACAATTACCAGAACGATGAACTGACCTTCAAATTCGCCACTGGTAATGACTGGTGGGTCCACGCGAAGAAAATGCCGGGCTCACACGTTGTAGTCAAAACCAAAGACGGTACTCTTCCGGACCGCACCTTTGAAGAGGCAGGAAGCCTGGCAGCGTATTATTCCAAGGGCCGCACCGCACCAAAGGTTGAGATCGATTATCTCCAGAAAAAGAATGTAAAAAAGCCCGCCGGAGCCAAGCCTGGTTTTGTAGTTTATTACACCAACTACTCCCTGATGGCATCACCGGATATTGCCGGAATCCAGCAGTTATCATAATCCCACGCTTCCAACAGCCAAAGACAGAAATAATCAGAATCCATTTTATACTAAGAACAGGAGTTACCTATGAGTATTTTAAACGTTGAACACCTTACCCACGGCTTTGGTGACAGAGCCATTTTCCATGACGTGTCCTTCCGCCTTCTAAAAGGAGAACACATCGGCCTGGTAGGCGCCAACGGAGAAGGAAAATCCACCTTCTTCAATATTGTAACTGACAAATTAATGCCAGATGAGGGCAAGATCCAGTGGGCGAAAAATGTCCGGGTAGGCTATCTGGACCAGCATTCTGTCCTCTCTGAGGGCATGACCATCCGCGATGTACTGAAATCCGCATTTTCCTGGCTTTTCCAGCTGGAAGAACGGATGAACACCATCTGCGATTCCCTTGGGGAAGCTTCCCCGGAAGAAATGGAAGCCCTCATGGAAGAGCTTGGAACCATCCAGGATACTCTGACCATGCACGATTTCTATGTCATTGATTCCAAGGTAGAGGAAGTAGCCCGGGCACTTGGACTTCTTGACCTGGGACTTGACCGCGATGTCACAGATTTAAGCGGCGGTCAGCGTACCAAAGTACTTCTTGCCAAGCTTCTTCTGGAGAAGCCTGACATTCTTCTTCTGGACGAGCCTACCAACTATCTGGACGAAGAACACATTGCATGGCTGAAGCGTTATCTTACGGAGTACGAGAATGCCTTTATACTCATTTCCCATGACATTCCATTTCTCAATGATGTGATCAATATTGTTTACCATATGGAAAACCAGGAATTAAACCGTTATGTAGGAAACTACGATCATTTCCAGGAGGTTTATGAAGTAAAAAAGGCACAGCTGGAAGCCGCTTACCGCCGCCAGCAGCAGGAAATCAGTGAACTGAAGGATTTCGTTGCCAGAAACAAGGCCCGTGTTTCCACTCGAAATATGGCTATGTCCCGCCAGAAGAAGCTGGACAAAATGGATGTGATCGAACTGGCTGCCGAGAAGCCGAAACCGGAATTTCATTTCAAGCAGGGACGCACTCCTGGCAAATATATTTTCGAGACCAAGGATCTGGTGATCGGCTATGACGAACCCCTCTCCCGCCCTCTTACTCTTTCCATGGAAAGAGGCCAGAAAATCGCCCTTGTAGGTGCCAATGGAATTGGAAAAACCACTTTGCTAAAAAGCATTCTCGGCCTGATCCCAGCACTGAAAGGTACCCGTGAACTGGGTGATAACCTGCAGATCGGATATTTCGAACAGGAGGTAAAAGGGGATAACAAAACCACCTGTATTGACGAGATCTGGGCAGAATTCCCATCCTATACCCAGTATGAAGTCCGCTCTGCTCTTGCCAAATGCGGACTTACCACCAAGCACATCGAGAGCCAGGTCCGCGTACTCAGCGGTGGCGAACAGGCAAAGGTCCGTCTCTGTAAGCTTGTCAATAAAGAGACCAATGTTCTTCTTTTGGACGAGCCTACCAACCATCTGGATGTGGATGCCAAAGACGCCCTGAAGGAAGCCCTGAAAGAATACAGGGGCAGCGTACTTCTCATCTGCCATGAACCGGACTTTTACCAGGATGTGGTTTCACAGGTATGGGACTGCAGTAAGTGGACTACGAAGATCCTGTAATACTGGTCTAAAGGAATTCTGCATTTTTCCAGATAACATCTGCTAAATGTGAGATACTATATCTGGATATGCAAAAACAGCATTTCAACAGGAAATTTTATATTTCTTCCTGTCGAAATGCTGTTTTTATTTTCCTTTAGATGTGAAAAACTTTAGGTAAACTGGATAATTCCAGATACTTTATCATAAGCACTATCCCAGTCCTGACTGCTTGAAATGCCTTTAACAGTACCCTTGATTGCAATCCTTCCAACAGTAGAGAAGCCAGATACATCAGCTTTCATTCCCTTATTGGTAAGGAATGCATGCGTTCCCCATACCTTATCTGCAGAATAGGTGTGATCTTTCAGCTTAATGTTGCTGAATACTGCATTTACAGAATCCCCTTTCTTTCTGGCAGATCCTTCTACACGAAGAGCAAGGGTAGTATTGGCAAGATTTTTATTCTTTACTGATTTTACAAGCTTGCCATCAATATAGCACTTGCAGGTTCCATTTTTCTCAACTGCAAGCATCAGATGATAGGTTTTCTTTCTGGCGCCTTCTTTTACCCAGTAGTAATCCTGACCGCCCGGATTGTTGCTTCGTATATTCTCGATCATAAACATGGTCTTGCCTGTGTATGGAGCTCTTGCATAGGCATCATACTGGATACCAAAACTGATGGCAGAAGTCGGTGTGACAGCAACCAGTTTCGCATGATAGCCGGTACCGGAACCGGAAAGGTTCACATCTGTCTCAATGGTATAAGCAGAGGTGGTGTTTTCAATAGTTGCCTTGGCAGGAGCCGGCTTAGCAGCTGGAACCTTGTAGAGAATCTTCTTTCCTGTTTTGTTATAAGAGCTTGTTTTCTTTCCCTTATAGGCTCTAACCGTGTAAGAATAAGTCGTTCCGCTTACTACCTTCTTATCAGTATAAGAAGTCTTGGAACCGCCTTTCACTGTGGCAAGCTTCTTCCAGGAGCCGCTGCCAGTCTTACGGTAAACATAATAGCCAGATGCGCCGCTGCTCTTTTTCCAGGTGAATTTCACACTATTATTCACACGTACAGCGCTTACAAGCTTCGGTGCCTTTAAGGCTGCTGCCTGAACCTGCTCTGCTTTTCCAAAAGAATACACCGGAAATACCAGCATAAAAGCAAGTAAAAACAGCATGATTTTTTTGATGCTTTTTCTGTTCATTTTTCTCCTCCCTTTATATAAAATACAGGCGGAGAACTCCTCTCTGGAAATTCTCCGCCCCTTATTATACTACTTATTCGTCAGCAGCGTCAACCTTACTTGCGCGTGCTTCGATCTCTTTCTGCTGGATATCTCCAGGAGCCTGCTCATAGCGGGCAAATTCATAGGAGAAGTCACCACTTCCACCAGTCATGGAACGAAGATCTGTGGAATATCCATAGATTTCAAGCTGCGGAACATCGGCTTCGATGATGGTATTGCCGTTGTGATCCGGATTCATACCAAGAACACGGCCACGACGCTTATTCAGATCACCCATAACGTCACCGGTATATTTATCCGGAACAGTGACCTTCATGGAAACGATCGGCTCTAACAGTACAGGGGAAGCATCCATGAAGCCCTTCTTGAATGCGAGGATCGTTGCCATCTTAAATGCCATCTCAGAAGAATCTACCGGATGGTAGGAGCCATCATAGAGAGTTGCTTTCACACCAACTACCGGATATGCGGCAAGAGGTCCCTTCTGGACGCATTCCTGAAGTCCCTTCTCAACTGCCGGGAAGTAGTTCTTCGGAACTGCACCGCCAACAACAACCTGCTCAAATACATATGGAGTCTCCATGTCGCCAGACGGCTCAAAGCGCATCTTAACATGTCCATACTGTCCATGTCCACCGGACTGTTTCTTATGTTTCCCTTCCACATCAGAGTTCTTACGGATGGTCTCACGGAACGGAACCTTCGGTTTGGAAAGCTCTACATCCACTTTATAACGCTCTTTCAGCATGCTGACGATCACATCAAGATGCTGGTCGCCCATACCATAAATAAGGCTTTGGCGGTTAGCACCGTCATTCTCAATGCGGATTGTCTTATCTTCGCTTGCAATCTTGGCAAGAGCCTGGGAAATTTTATCCTCATCGCCCTTATTCACAGCCTTAAATCTCTTATAGGTATAAGGTGTGGAAAGGATTGCCTTCGGATAAAGAACCGGATTTGCCTTAGTTGCAAGGCTGTCACCTGTCTGTACGCTGGCTAATTTGGCAATGGCGCCGATATCGCCTGCGTGAAGCTCTGGAACCTCGATTGGCTTGGAGCCCTGGAGAACATATAATTTGTTCAGACGCTCTTCTGTGCCTTTCTCAACATTGAGAAGGGTATCGTCTGATTTGATAACACCGGAGCAAACCTTGATCAGGGAATATTTGCCAAGGAATGGATCCACGATGGATTTCCATACATATGCAGATTTCGCTTTGGCGAAGTCATAATTTGCTTCAAAAATCTCATTGGTCTTCTGGGAAATACCGTTGCAGGAACGCTTATCCGGGCTTGGGAAATATCCGCAGATGTCATCCAGAAGGTTGGATACGCCGCGAAGATTGATCGGGGATCCCATGCATACCGGAACAATACTTGCATCCTGTACATTGGTAGCAAGTGCTGCGGAAACTTCTGTTACGGAGAACTCATCTCCCTCAAAGTAACGATCCATGAATTCCTCACTGGTCTCTGCTACAGATTCCATCAGGATATCATGGTATTTCTCAAGGTATTCATCCAGATAGGAAGGAATCTCGCACTCTTCCTTCTGTCCCTTGTCGATATATTTTCTTCCGGCCTGCTTCACAACGTTTACATATCCCACAAACTTGCCATCTTCACGGATTGGGAAATGCAGCGGGGCAATCTTCTTGCCATAGAGTTCGGTAAGCTGGTCTACTACCTTACGGTAACTAACATCGTCCACGTCCATATCGGTAACAAAGATCATACGCGGAAGTTTATACTTCTCGCAGAGATTCCATGCCTTCTGTGTACCAACCTGTACACCGGCCTTACCTGATACTACGATGATTGCTGCGTCTGCAGCACTGACAGCTTCCTCAACTTCTCCTACGAAGTCAAAATATCCGGGAGTGTCCAGAATGTTTACCTTGTTCTTCTGCCACGGAACCGGAATCAGAGATGTGGTGATGGAGAAATGTCGTTTGATTTCTTCTTTATCATAATCACTGACAGTGTTGCCATCTTCTACACGACCTAAACGGTTGGTCAAGCCTGCAAGATATGCCATTGCTTCTGCCAGAGTTGTCTTTCCAGCCCC
>JAQXQS010000134.1 GCA_029101305.1 Clostridia bacterium
TGAGTATTACTCAGAGGATCCGGTTCTGACTGGCTTTATGGGAGCTGCCTTTGTTGAAGGCGGACAGAAATATGGCTGTCTGATCGCGCCAAAGCATTTGGCATTTAATGATACAGAAGTAAACAGAATTGGAATCAGTACGTTTATGACAGAGCAGCAGGCAAGGGAAAACGAGCTTCGTGGATTCCAGAGTTCCTTTGAGGATGTACATGCACTGGCAGCTATGTCTGCGTTTAACAGAGTTGGTGTTTTACCATGTAATGCCCATGCAGGTCTGATGGTAAATATTCTCCGTAAGGAATGGGGATTTGAGGGCCTTCTCAGTGAAGATGCGATTCCACAGGCAAATTACTGCGTGTTAAAAGAAGCGGTTATGAATGGAGTGACGATGACCTGTAAAACAGGTGACGACACGATGGAAGCAATCGCAGAAAAATGGACTTACTGGACTAAAGAAAACGTAAGCCAGGACGAAGAACTTCTGAAGGCATTGAAACAGGCTATGAAGTGGCAGGCATTTGCACTTGCAAATTCTAATGCCATGGACGGAATGGCTGCTTCCAGTCATCTGGTAAGTGTGCGCACATGGTATGATAATCTGCTCACCGGATTACAGATTGCCTTTTTACTGCTGACGCTTTTAAGCTTGGTAATGTATGGAAAAGCGTGGATGACTGGAAGGAGAGGAAACAGTGATGAAAAATAAAGGTGCAGGTTTTTATCTTACGATCATTACAGTGGTGGCAGCGGTAGCAGCATTGGTGTGTTATGTATGGAATTGCAGAACAGATTATTTTGCAAGTTACGGGATCAGCAAGGTTGTAATTGGCTGTATGGTAGTTGGAATTCTGACTGAGATTCTGGTACTGGGGACTGGAAAGGGAGAGCCGAAGATATGGAAGGACATTTTGCCAGTGTTAGGAGCTGTATTATTAATGGTAGCGGCGATACAATTCATCGGACTTCGTATTAATGAGGCCGCATTTATTATGACTTTTCAGAAAAATGCAAGTAATGTTGCAGATCTTGAGAGTGCTATTGCAGGGATCATTTGTTGCCTGGTGGCTTCAATACTGGGAATGTGCGCTGCGTTTTTTGATATAAAAAAGGCTGCATAATAATGTTTTAGAGATTGTCTGCAAAGTAGAATTTTTCCTTGTAGACAGATTCAATTGTACTTCAGAGAAAGGAGGGGATTATGAAGAAATATAAGAGCCTGGGAATAATAGTTTTTTTGTTCCTGATATTATGCTATGTGGGAACTGTCTGGAAAAAACAGAGCAGATTTTTTAAAGTACAGAATACATTGCCATGCGTCAATATAGCAATCCCCTCTGTTCATGAAGCTGCTGATGCAGAACTGGTAGAGGATGCGATCAACAGGCTGATCAGCGAACGTTATGGCTGCAATATCCACATTATTTATATTCCTATGGAAAACTGGAAACAGCAGGTTAACCTGCTGCTGGTAAATAATGCAGTGGATATTATGGCTTATATGAGCGAGCCGACGTTGCCTTTGCTGGTAAAAGAAGGAAAGCTGATGGAACTGGATGAATGTGTGGCGAATGCGTCTGAGGAATTCCGGAAAGTCTGGGATGAAGAAAAGCTTGCTGGAACAAAAGTAAATGGAAAGATTTATGCGATTCCAAGTTACCGGAATTATGGAAATTATATTGGGCTTACAATTGAGAAAGAAATAGCCAGTGAGTATGGAATACAGTCTGGAAAAAGAATGTCCTTGGATGAAATTTCGTCATTTTTGTATGAGCTGAAGAAGAAATATCCAGACCGTTATCCACTGGTACCCCAAGGTGGTGATGCATTGGTCAATGGCTGGACCTGGGATGGATTAGGGGATTCAAAGAATATAGGTGTATTAGAGAATTGTGGACAGTCATTGGTGGTGAAAAATACTTTTGATACAGAAGAATTTCAGGAATTTTGCAGATATACAAGACAGTGGTATAAGGATGGATTAATTTATCCCGATATTTTGAATAATACTTTAAGGGGAGATGAACTGGTAAGAAATAATAAAGGAATCTGTTATTTTGAGAATTTTGCAAATATGGAACAGACGGAGGTTGTACATACAGTGAGCGTGGAACCATGGGCAGTGTCAAATTCCTATATTGAAGTGGGCTATGGAATAAATGCAGAATCTTCCCATAAAGAAACTGCATGGGAAGTTTTGGAGATGCTGTTTACAGATTGCGAGGTAAATACGCTTCTGGTTGATGGACTTGAGGGAATACATTACGAAAAAAATACAGATGGGACGATTGCCTGGACAAGTAAAAGATCAAAAGGGTATCTGATGGCAGATCAATATTATTTCTTTCCATATTGTGCAAATACGCCGCCTTTGCAGGAAGAAGGGGCAGATTTCTGGAAAAAACTTGACTTTTTTAATAAAAATGTGCGGACTTCCAAGGCAATCGGGTTCTGTTTTGACAGCTCGGAGGTATCAACGGAGTATCAGCTGTGCGAGGCTGTTGTTGATAAATATTATACTGCTATTTTGTCAGGAGCAGTGGATACAGAGAAAATGATAGAACGGGCTGACAGAGAAATGAAAGCTGCTGGAATTGAAAAAGTGATTGCGGAAAAACAGAGACAGCTGGAACAGTTTCTTAGAATTAATTAATGGAAAATGGCGTGTTATGTAACCGGTAAAAATACGGACATAACACGCCGTTTTGAATTAGAGCGAGCCAAACTCATTGGTGCAGAAGACTTTTTTTAAATGCTTTAAGATAAAATTCCAGTAGATTGCAGGAACAGGATAAACATCAGAACCGGGGCAACGAAGCGGATCATCACCCTATAAAGCTTTTTCCGGCGGAACTTTTCCCCATTTTTTTCCATTTCATCAATCACATAGTCGGGGGTTACGATCCAACCGATCAAGATGGTTGAGAGCAATGCGATGAATGGCATCATAACACTGTTGCTGATGTAATCCATAATGTCAAGTAACTGACCTGTGGAACCGTTAGGCAACTTCACTTCTACATAGAAAATACTGTAACCAAGCGCAATGATTGCGGAGGCTGCAAGGTAGATCACG
>JAQXQS010000135.1 GCA_029101305.1 Clostridia bacterium
CTGCAGATACATTCATCGCCTGCCAGATGTCCGTAATTATCATTAAATTCTTTGAAATAATCAACATCCAGGATTTCAAATGCCAGCGGCGCCTGTCTCTTTAGACAGTCCTCCAGAAGTTTTTCTGAATAATCATTCAGACGGTAACGGTTAGCCAGCTTCGTCAGCGGGTCTGTTTCAGATTTTATGCGAAGCTCCTGTTCAAGAAGCTCCATCTGTTTGCGCCGTTCATTCTCCCGCTCCAGGCAGTTTCTCACATAAAGCATGTTTGCGATCATACTCTGGCTGTCTTTTTCCATCAGCTCTGTCAATTCATAAAAATGGATTCCCTCTACAGCAGCTTCCTTTTCCATGCCGTTTTTCTCATAATACTTCATCTTCAAAGAACTAAGCTTTCTCTGAATATTGGCAATCTCTGTATTTTTTGCAGCAGACTCCAGACGACTGATAATTTCCGGCAGTACATCATTTCTGCCAATCGTCAGAAGAACATTACAAAAATGGTACAGATCATCAAAAATTTCCATTATCGGCATATCCGATTGAATCCGCTGTCTGATTTCCTCTATGTAATGATTCGTCAGTTTAACATCACCACAGGCATGAAAAAATTCCACTTTCATGCAATCCACATATACATAATCTTCATCGTCATAATGAGGCATACATTCAATATCCAGTTTTTCCATAAACATACGGGTCTTGTCAAGATTTCCCCGATGCATATAACAGGCCGCAAGATTGGTATAGATCATGGTTTTTCGCGGAGTGTACTGGCCTGGCTCATTTCCATATAGCTTAAGCGCCCTTTCAAAATAATCAAGGGCCTCAAAGTACAGACTGTTCTCCTGATATAAGACTCCCAGATTCACATAAAAGCTGCCGATGATATCATCCAGCTTATATTGTTTGCAGTAATTGATCCCGTTGAGATAATAATCCATTCCAACAGAAATATTTCCCTTGGCAATAGACATAATCGCCATAAGATTATAAGAACGGGCTACAAGGCTCCACTGTTTTGTCTCATTCAGATATCCAAGTGCTTCCGCAATATTATGGAACATCTCTTCCGATTTGTTCAAAATGTAGTAGGACAGTCCTATGTGAAAATAAACATATCCCAAAAGAGCTTTATCCTTTGTTTCTTCCGCAATTCTTTTCAGTTCTTCACAGTATTCCAGTGATTTTTCTGTATTCTTCATGCGGGTCGCACCAATCTGCTCTTTTAGCTGTACAATTCTTAACTCCGCGTCCTCTTTTCCCATAAGCCCCTCCTGACTTCCGCCAATTTTTATCTGTAATCTATTTCAGATCCCGCGACATAATCATCATAAGACTGCCTTTTTCATAAATTATCTCTGCCTGCTCCTCTGAAATTTCATTGCTGACAGTAAGCCCGCAGTCCTCAATCCTCAGGCAATACTCATTTAACGGATACTTGAATCCTTTCAGTGTAAGTCCTTCTACCTGACCGCCCACTGGGAAAAAGGATACATATTTTCCGAATTGTTTCTCCCTTTGAAGCAGCTTGCCGCTTGGTACCAGACAGATATAGTTCTGCTCATCTGCAAGTGCAATCTGAACCCCTTTTAATTTACCGAGAGTCAGGATTCCAAGATTTCCCAGAAAATGATCCAGTCTTCCGCCAGTTGCACCAAGTATGAGAATATTTTTTGCCCCCTCTTTTATTGCCAGATTTACTGCTGACTGGGTATCTGTGTCATCCTTTTCGGGAACAAGCTGTACGATTCTGGTATCCGCAAGGCTCTCCAGATAGGTCTTTCCTTCTCTGGACATACTGTCGAAATCTCCATCCACAAGATCCGGAACCAGCCCAGTCTCCCTGAAAAAGTCCATTCCCCTATCGGCAGCCATTAAAAACAGGCTTTTCTCTTTTCTCTCTTCTTTTATCTTATTAATAAAATCGAGGGCAAAATCTTTCTGGATCATGCCCCCGCTTACGATTACTGTATCTATCATGCTATCTCTCACTCGATTCTGTCGCCGATCTCTTCGATTTTTTTCTCAATATGACGGACATTTGCTGCGATATCTCCTCCAAATACCCAGGATCCTGCAACAAAAATATTTGCTCCTGCTTTCATAACTGTTTCCAGGGTACTGTCATTGATTCCACCGTCAACCTCAATATCCACATTCAGATTCTCTTTCTCGATCAGTTCTCTCAGCTCCTGAATCTTCTCTGTACACTCATCCATATATTTCTGTCCGCCAAATCCAGGCTGAACAGTCATGATCAGGACCATATCCACATCTTCAAGCATATGGCTGATATCATTTACCGGAGTAGCCGGCTTAATGGAAACTCCAACCTTCACTCCTGCATCCTTGATACGATCTATGGTTCTTTCCAGGTCTTCACATGCTTCTGCATGAACAGTGATAGAATCTGCCCCGCAATTTACAAAGTCCTGGATGTATCTTTCTGGCTCTGTCACCATAAGATGAACATCGAAAAACATCTTGGATTCTTTACGGATTGATTTGATCACCGGCATTCCAAAAGAAATGCTTGGAACAAAATCACCATCCATAACATCAATATGGAGCCATTTAACACCTTCGTTTTCAAGAATTTTAATCTGTTCGCCCAGGCGGTTAAAATCCGCTGATAAAATGGAAGGGCATAGCTGATACATAATTTTAGTATCTCCTTTTCTCTTTTAATTCCTCATATAATGCCAGATAGTCATCATAACGCAGCTGGCTGATTTTACCTTCTGCCAGTGCTTCCTTCACAGCACAGTCCGGTTCATGGATATGCATACATCCCTGGAAGCGGCACTGTGGTTCATATTTCACAAATTCCGGGAAATAATCCCGAAGCTCTTCTTCCTCCATATCTGTAAGATATAGAGAAGAAAATCCCGGAGTATCCACCAGAAAAGTATCCTTTTCCACTGGAATCACCTGGGAATGTCTGGTGGTGTGCTTTCCCCGTTTCAGCTTCTTGCTGATCTCACCGGTCTCCATCTGCACTTCACCCTGCATACAGTTGGTAATGGATGATTTCCCCACACCGGAAGGTCCTGCAACTACCGTTGTCTTCCCTCTCAGGATCTGGCGTATCTCGTCCATTCCCTCTCCTTCATAGGTACTGGAAAGTACAACATGATATCCACAGCCTGTATAAATCCCATACAGCTTTTCCAGTTCTTCTTTCTCTCCAAGATCTTTCTTGTTAAAACAAATGACAACCGGAATCCCCTGCTGTTCCATCATAATCAGAAAACGATCCAGAAGAAGAAAATTCGGCTTGGGATTTTCCATGGCAAATATCACAAACGCCTGGTCTACATTGGCGACGGCTGGCCGGATCAGGGAATTCTGACGGGGAAGAATGGCAGTCACACTGCCTTCCTTCTCCTCCTCATCCAGAACTGTAATTTCCACATTATCTCCTACCAGCGGCTTGAAATTGTCCTTCCGGAAAATCCCCTTTGCCTTACATTCGTAAATATTGCCGTCATCTGCATAAATGTAATAAAAACCAGCAATTCCTTTAATGATCTTTCCCTGCATGGATCACTCTGCTTTCTCAAAAGTAAGCGGATAATGCCCAAGCTCCTGATAGCTTCCATCAGACTGCTGCTCGGACAGATATAAAGTTCCCTCTGTAACTCCAGGTGCTCCTGTAATATCCAGCTGATATGGGAATGTAAGCTGCTGTCCTTCCACGATTGAACTTGCCTTTGGCTCATCGTTTACTTCCTGGACCAGCTCCAGTCTGATAAGTCCACCGGTATATCCGGTAGGTGTATTCAGTCTCTGTGTACATTTCCATACTTCACCATTCGCTGCTGCCACAGAAGTATCTGCAGCAGAACTCTGTACCTGTGACTCATCTGTACTTTCTGACACGGAAGGATCCTGGTTACCACTACTTACGGTAAGTGTGATGGTATCCTGGTCCGGATCCCCATATACCGGATTGTCATCTGTAAATCCAATCGGATCCTGGGAAATAACAGTGCCTTCCGCTACATCTGTGCTCATCTGCATTTCCACATTGATATTAATGAATTTGCCAAGTTTGGCAATAGCCTCATTTTTCTCTAATCCGGTTACATCCGGGATCTGTACACTGTCACCATAGTTAATACCACGGCTGATTGTAAGAGTAACCGTATCTCCAGCTTTTACAGTGCTTCCTGCAACCGGATCTGTATCCAGTACACAGCCGATATCTACTAAAGAACTATCATCCGGATATATTTTATTAATCTGAACGGTCACCCCCTGACTTTCCAGTGTTTCCTGTGCTGTTGCACCATTTTGTCCAAACAGATCTGGCATCGTGATCTGCTCAGAGCCTTTACTTACATAATAATTGATTGTAGAATTTTTCGCGATCTGTGTTCCCTTTACAGGATCCTGGGAAGAAATCTTACCTTTTTCCTGTGTGGAAGCTTCTTCGCCTTTATAGCTCATTCCAATATTTAAGGAAGCACAAAGTTCCTGAGCCTCTGCCTCAGTTTTACCGATCAGGTCTGGTGCAGATACCATACTGTCATCCTCACTGCTCTGTGTGGCATCTGTATTCTGTGCCTGCTGCTCCTGCTGATCCGAAGTTGTATCTTTCGATCCGCCGATCAGGCCTGCAGCTCTTCCCACTACAAGAATCACTGCGATCAGAACGACCGCTCCAACGATCAGTGCCACAATACTTCCAGCTACACTGACGCCTCTTTTCTGTTTCCTGATACGTCTCTCCCTGTCTTCGCGCTCTCTGTCACGTTCCCGGCTCTTTCGTGAACGCTCAGGCTTCTCATCCTCGTCATCATAGCCGTAATCGTCATCATCATAATTTGTCTCATTCAGTTCTTTTTCAAGAGCCTCAATGTCCGGCTTGATGGTCTGCTTTGGAGTATGTTTGATCTCCCCGAGCTCTTCATCCGAAATGACAACTGTCTTGGCATCTGTATCTACAGAATTAAGTTTTACGAAATCTCCCTGAGGGTCAATGAGAGAATGCTTCAGATCTGCGATCACATCCTCCATCTTATTGTATCTGCGGTCTACACTCTTCTGGGTACATTTCAGAATGATCTGTTCCAGGCTGTATGGGAGATCCGGAGAGTATACACTCGGTGGTACCATCTCTTCCTGGAGATGTTTGATTGCGATGGCAACTGTGGTATCTCCATCAAACGGAACACGTCCGGTTACCATCTCATATAAAGTAATACCAAGTGAATAGATATCACTCTTTTCATCGCTGTATCCGCCTCTTACCTGCTCTGGTGAGCTGTAATGCACAGATCCCATAACATTGGAACTGATCGTATTAGAAGAAGCAGCTCTGGCAATTCCAAAATCGGTCACTTTTACCTTTCCATCTGTGGAAATGATAATATTCTGAGGCTTCACATCGCGGTGCACAATCCCATGGCTATGTGCAGCTTCCAGTCCCATGGATACCTGAATGGCAATGCTGGTAGCCTCCTTCACGGAAAGCTTACCTTTCTTGGAGATATACTCTTTCAGAGTGATTCCCTCGATCAGCGCCATTACAATGTAATAGACGCCTTCATCATCCCCTACATCAAATACATTTACAATATTCGGATGGGTAAGGCCGGCTGCCGCCTGCGCTTCACTTCTGAATTTCTTTACAAAAGTTGCATCTTCCCTGAATTCCGGCTTCAGAACCTTAACCGCCACAAAACGATTCAGTTTATGGTCCATTGCCTTATATACGTCCGCCATTCCGCCGGTACCGATTTTACTTACAATTTCATAGCGCTCTGCTATGATCATACCTGTCTTTAACATGTTTCCACCTCATTCGTGAATGGTTCTATCAATATGATCGCAATGTTATCCTTGCCGCCGTTATTGTTGGCTTCCTGTATAAGAGTATCTCCCTTCCAGGTGATATCCTCATCAGAATTCAATATGATTTCTTCCATTTTTTTATCTTCCACCATATTACTGAGACCGTCAGAACACATCAGGATCGTACTGCCTGGTTCCAGACGCATATCAAAGAAATCCACATCTACAGTTTTCTCCGCCCCCAGAGCTCTGGTGATAATGTTCTTATCCGGATGGTTTCTCGCCTGCTCAGCAGTGATCTCACCCATTCTTACCATTTCCTGAACCAGTGAATGATCTCTGGTAACCTGCCGCAGTTGTTTATCAACCACATATAATCTGCTGTCTCCCACATTGGCAACATAAGCATACTGGCCTACAATAGTGGCTACCACCATGGTAGTTCCCATTCCACGAAGCTTCTCATCCTTCTGTGCCTGTTCTATGATCTCTGTGTTCGCAGTCTCAATGGCATGACGGATTACCTTTACAGGATTATAATCCGTATCCTCCCGTATTTCATCTACCAGTATCCTGACAGCATGAGAGGAGGCGTAATCGCCGGCATTGTGTCCTCCCATTCCATCGGCAACAGCAAAAAGATTCGGGAGATTTCCAACCGGGTCCTGGGAAGCGAACACATAATCCTGGTTCATCTTCCGCTTCATTCCTATATTCGTAGCTGAATATACCCTCATGTCACTTCTCGCTTTCTGTCCT
>JAQXQS010000136.1 GCA_029101305.1 Clostridia bacterium
AAAGACAGCACCGGTCTTCCTATTGGCATCCAGATGATCGGAGACTGCTTCATGGAGAAGAAAATCCTCCGTGCGGCTCATGCTTACGAAACAGCAAGAGGGGATTTCGGAACACCAGAGGAAGGAGGTAAGAGAGCATGAAACAGTATGAGACAATTATCGGACTTGAGGTTCATGTAGAGCTTGCCACCAGAACAAAGATTTTCTGCGGCTGTTCCACAGCCTTTGGAGGGGCGCCAAATACCCATACCTGCCCGGTATGCACCGGTATGCCAGGTTCTCTTCCTGTATTGAATAAAAAAGTGGTAGAGTTTGCCCTTCGTGCAGGACTTGCTACTAACTGCAGCATTAACCAGTACTGTAAATTTGACCGTAAGAATTATTTTTATCCGGATAACCCGCAGAATTACCAGATTTCCCAGCTGTATCTGCCAATCTGCCACGACGGTTTTGTGGAGATTGAGACAGAGGCTGGCAAAAAGAAGGTGCGGATCCACGAAATGCACATGGAGGAGGATGCAGGTAAGCTGATCCATGACGAGTGGGAGGACTGCTCTCTTGTGGATTATAACCGAAGCGGCGTTCCGCTGATCGAGATCGTTTCCGAGCCGGATATGAGAAGCGCAGATGAGGTAATCGCTTATCTGGAGAAGCTTCGCTGCACCATGCAGTATCTGGGCGTTTCCGACTGTAAGCTTCAGGAAGGCTCCATGCGTGCAGATGTAAACCTTTCTGTGCGGGTTGCAGGAAGTGATACCCTTGGAACCAGAACCGAGATGAAGAATCTGAACTCTTTTAAGGCTATTGCACATGCCATTGAGGGAGAAAGGGAGCGTCAGATCGAGCTCCTGGAAATGGGCAGAAATGTTGTTCAGGAGACCAGAAGATGGGATGATAACAAAGAGTCTTCCCATGCAATGCGTTCCAAAGAGGATGCAAAGGATTACCGTTATTTCCCGGATCCGGATCTTCCGCCCATTCATATTTCTGATGAGTGGATCGCAAAGATCAGAAGTGAGCTTCCGGAATTCCGTGAGGAGAAGGCTGCCCGTTATCAGCAGGAATTTGGCCTTCCAGAGTACGATTCCCAGATCCTTACCGAATCCAGACATCTTGCTGCACTTTTCGAAGAGGTGGCTACTTTATGCGGCAATCCGAAAAAAGCTGCGAACTGGTTTATGGTGGAAGTGCTCCGCCTTATGAAGGAAAAAGGAGTAGAGGCTGAGAAAGTAAGATTTACACCTCAGCATCTTGCTGACCTTCTTACCATGGTTGACAAAAAAGAGGTCAGCCCCCAGAATGCCAAGAAAGTATTTGAAAAAGTATTTGACGAGGATATTGACCCGGCGGCTTATGTGGAGGAGCATGGCCTTAAGATCGTGGAGGATACCGGGCTTCTTACCAGCACCATCAGCCGCATTCTGGATGAGAACCCGGGACCGTTGTCCGAGCTTCTTGGAGGTAAGGAGAAGGTTATGGGCTTCTTCGTGGGCCAGATCATGAAAGAGATGAAGGGCAAGGCAAACCCGGCCAGTGTAAGAGAGGCATTGCTGGCTGAGGTGGAGAAAAGAAAATAGATTAAAATTTAACTTGATTCAAAGTTAGAACATATATACAATGATTAGAGAAAACAAACTGTTAAGGAGGAAAAACAGATGGTTACTGTAAATCATAATTATCTGAAATTACCAGGAAGCTATCTTTTTTCTACGATTGGAAAAAAGGTGCGTGCATATAAAGAAGAAAATCCGGAGAAGGAAGTGATCAGCCTTGGAATCGGCGACGTGACCCAGCCTCTTGTTCCGGCTATCATTGAAGCGCTTCACAGTGCCGTAGAGGAAATGGCACATGCGGAGACGTTTCACGGTTATGCACCGGATCTTGGTTATGAATTTCTGAGAAATGCCATTGCAAAAAATGATTACCAGGACAGAGGCTGCGACATTGCGGCGGATGAAATTTTCGTTTCCGATGGTGCCAAAAGTGATTCCGGAAATATCCAGGAAATTTTCGGAACTGATAATAAAGTGGCAGTATGCGACCCGGTTTATCCGGTTTATGTAGACACCAATGTTATGGCTGGCCGTACCGGCGAGTACAATCAGGCCCGTGAGAACTTTGACGGTGTGATCTATATGCCATGCCGCAAGGAAAATGGCTTCCTTCCAGAGTTCCCGAAGGAAGTGCCGGATCTGATCTATCTTTGTTTCCCAAACAATCCTACCGGATCTGCCATCACTAAGGATGAACTGCAGAAATGGGTGGATTATGCGAACAAAAATGGCTGCGTGATCATCTATGACGCTGCTTATGAGGCTTATATTTCTGAGGCGAATGTTCCTCACAGCATTTATGAATGCGAGGGTGCAAGAACCTGTGCCATTGAGCTTCGCAGTTTTTCCAAAAATGCAGGCTTTACAGGTGTCCGCCTTGGTTTTACCGTAATTCCAAAGGAGCTGGTAAGAGATGGGGTATCTCTTCACAGTCTGTGGGCAAGACGTCATGGCACTAAGTTTAATGGAGCTCCGTACATTGTCCAGAAAGCAGGCGAGGCTGTTTATTCTGAGGCTGGCAAGGCACAGCTGAAGGATCAGGTGGGCTACTATATGAGAAATGCCAAGCTGATCCATGACGAGCTTGCAAAGGCTGGTTTCTCCGTATCCGGCGGTGTGAATGCACCATATATCTGGCTGGAAACACCGGATAAAATGACCTCCTGGGAGTTTTTTGACTATCTTCTGAAAAATGCCAACGTGGTTGGTACACCGGGATCTGGCTTTGGTGCCCATGGAGAGGGTTATTTCCGTCTGACTGCTTTTGGTACTTACGAGAATACCCTGAAAGCCATTGACAGGATCAAGAGTTTGTAATTATAATGAAATAAAGCCAAAACAGGGCGTATCTCTGGCTGGAACCTGCCTGAAAAGAATTGCTTTTCAGGCGAGGCTCCGGGGCTGGGGATACGTTTTTTGTTTTAGAAAAAACTTGTTGTTCTTTATTGTGGTAAGGGCAATTTTTGTTATACAAAGGAGGAAAATAAAAGATGAAGATCAGTCGTGTAGAACATATGTGTGAAGGAAATGGACATGTTATCATAAAAGAACTGCTGGATGAGAAGCAGCTCAATGGAAAGTGTGGGCTTTATGCAGAGGTAACCTTAGAGCCGGGATGTTCCCTTGGTTTTCATATGCATTATGGGGAAAGTGAGACCTATTATATTCTGACTGGAGAGGGCGAATATAATGACAATGGGACTTCCTGGAGACATGTGAAGGCAGGAGACATTACCTTTACGCCAGATGGAAGAGGACATGGGCTTGCAAACACAGGGAACACAGATCTGGTGTTCATGGCACTGATTATCAAGGACTGAGAATTTCTTGAAAGTAAGGGGATTCTGAAAATAAGAATGTCTGGAAATTGAGCAAATAATAAATTAAAAATCGAGTTGTGAGGAATTGGAGTTAGAAATGAATCATACAGCAGAGAAATTACTTGAATTTATCAAAGAGAGCCCTACTGCATTCCAGGCAGTGGAGCAGATGAAGAAAAGATTTACAGAAAATGGATTTACCGAGCTTAAAGAGGAAGAACATTGGAAAATCCAAAATGGCGGGAAGTATTTTGTGATCCGGAATCATTCTGCCATCATTGCATTCACAGTACCGGAGGTTTCCTGTGATGTCTTTCACATCATTGCCAGCCACAGCGATTCCCCGTCCCTGAAGATCAAAGAAAATCCGGAGATGGTGGAAAATGGTTATGTGAAGCTGAATGTGGAGCTTTACGGAGGTGCTCTTCTTGCACCATGGTTTGACAGACCGCTTTCCGTAGCCGGACGTCTGATCGTGAAAGAGAATGGACAGATCTGTGAGAAGCTGGTGACTGTGGATAAGGATATGCTGATGATCCCGAATCTTGCCATTCACATGAACCGTGAGGCAAACAGCGGTTATAAGTACAATGTTCAGAAGGATATGCTGCCACTTTACGGCCTGGAAAGTGCAAAAGGCTTTTTCTTTAAGACAGTAGCAGAGGCAGCAGGAATCCGGGAAGAGGATATTCTGGGGCATGACCTGTTCCTTTATAACCGCATGCCAGGTTCTGTATGGGGCGGGGAGAACGAATTTGTTTCCGCACCGAGACTGGATGATCTGCAGTGCGCTTTTTCCTCTATGGAAGGCCTGATTGCAGGGAAAAATGAGAAAAGCATCTGTGTACATATGGTGATGGATAATGAAGAGGTAGGAAGTGGCACCAAGCAGGGAGCTGCCTCTACGTTTCTCCGTGATACCCTGCTCCGTATTAATCTGGGACTGGGCAGAAGCTACGAGGATTATCTGATCTCTCTTGCAAAGAGCTTTATGATCTCTGCGGATAATGCCCATGCGATTCATCCAAATTACCCGGAGAAAGCAGATCCAGTGAACCGTCCTCATATTAACGGCGGTATTGCGATCAAATATAATGCAAACCAGAAGTATTGTACAGATGGTATTTCAGCAGCAATGTTTAAAGAACTTTGCAAAGAGGCAGGAGTGTCCTGTCAGGTCTACGTGAACCGGTCCGATGTGGCAGGAGGTTCTACCCTTGGCAATATTTCCAATACCCAGGTGGCGTTAAATACAGTGGATATCGGGCTTCCACAGCTGGCTATGCATTCCCCTTATGAGACAGCAGGAGTGAAGGATACCTGCGATTTCGTCAAACTTGCGGAGGTGTTTTATGCTTAAGAAAAAGGCAGTTTTCTTTGATGCAGATGGAACGATCTGCGACATTGAGAAAGGGACTCCGGCAAGTGCCATAGAGGCGATCACAAGGCTTGTGCAAAATGGTCATGAGGCCTGGCTTTGCACTGGCAGAAGCCGTGCTTTTGTACCGGATTATCTGGAGCAGATCCCGTTTACCGGCATGATCACAGCCTGTGGATGCACCATTGAGAAAAATGGGGAACGTCTTTTTAACAAAGAGATGACGACACAGGAAGCATGGCGTTCTGTGGAGGTGCTCCGCAAGTATGGCTTGGTTCCGGTCATGGAAGGTGCCGACTGGATGTATTACGATAAAGAGGAGTATAACACTGATGTGAACTGGTATGCGGATCTGATCACAAAGGCACTTGGCAGAAAGTGGCGCCCGATCAGAGGTTACGAGCAGGAGCTTCATATCAATAAGATCAGTTCTAAAATTCTTCCTGGAAGCAATCCGGAGCAGGCCTGCAAAGAGCTGGCAGATTATTATGAATTTATCGGCCATGTGGGGGAAGGTCTGGCAGGAGATACTATTGAGATGATCCCAAAGGGCTTTTCCAAGGCTGTGGGAATTGCAGCTGTGTGCCGGATCTTTGACATTGCCCATGAGGACACCATTGTGTTCGGTGACAGCAATAACGATCTGTCCATGTTCGAGTATGCAAAGACCAAGGTGGCAATGGGCAACGCTGCGCCAGGAATCAAGGAACTGGCAGATTACGTGACAAGTGATATTTTCCATTATGGGATCCGCAATGGATTGGAGCATCTTGGGCTGATCTGACGGATGCCTGAATAAGAAATCCTATTTGAAAGGAAAAAGGAGAGGGTTAGAGGAAACAGAGAATGGAAAAGCAATTTGGCTATGAATGTAAATTTGCAGACTATAAGGAAGAACTGATCTATTTGCGCCGATATTTTCACCGGCATCCGGAGCTTGGACTTAAGGAATATGAGACCTCTGAATTTATCTGGAATTATCTGGAACAGCTTGGTTACCGTCTGAGAAAGGTTTCACCTACCGGGATCATTGCAGAACATCCTTGCCAGGATGGCGAAATTTTTGCATGCCGGAAAAAAGTGGTGCTTCGTGCAGAAATGGATGCCCTTCCCATACAGGAACAGACCGGTCTTGACTATGCATCGGAAAATGCAGGAGTTATGCATGCCTGCGGACATGACGGGATCGTAGCAGTGGCGCTGATGCTGGCGAAGATACTGGCAGAACAAAAAGAGACATTCCCAGTGCGGATGCGTTTCCTGTTTGAACCGGCAGAAGAAATTGGCGAGGGAGCCAGAAGAATGCTGGAAGCTGGCGCGTTGGAGGGAGAACCAGATGCTTTTCTGATGTTTCATTATGCAGTAGATCAGTCTCTTGGAATGGCAGTTCACAAGGGACAGGCTTCTGCAATGATCAATGGGATGGAAATCCGTGTTCACGGTAAGTCAAGCCACTGGTGCGAGGCAGAAAAGGGAATTGACAGTATTTATGCGGCATCTCTTGTAGTAAAAGCCCTTCATGACCTGAATGAAAATTACAGGGGAAAAGGTCCCTGTCTGGTGGGAACCGGCACAATTCATGGCGGAGAATACCCGAATATCATTACAGATCTTGTAACATTGCGCGGAAATATCCGGGCTGCCTATGAAGAGGATTATTGGGCGCTTGACCGGGAAATGCGTAAAGCGGTGAAAGAAATCGAAAATATGACAGGAACCGGCATAGAGGTTATATATCCCAAGCCTGCGGTCCTCCCTATTATCAATGATGCTGGGCTTACAAAGGCAGCAAAAGCTGCTGGGAAAAAGGTTTTCGGGGATCGGTTTATTCTTGAAAATGAAGAACAGCTGTTTCTAAGTGGGGATAACGCTTACCGGTATTTTTTACAGGCAAAAGGTGTGTTCCTGGTATTTCTTGCCAGACCAGAAGGAGAGGTATATCCCTTCCATCATCCGAAATTCCAGTTTGATGAGGAGATATTGCTGTACAGCCTGGAAGCGTTATATGAGACATTAAAAGGTGTGTGAGAGAGAATTGAAACTGACAATATCCTTTGGGAAATCGGCAGATCGATCATAATGACACAAAACAAGTATATTTTGAGGGCCGGCATTGAACCGTTGAGGTATAGAGAATTGTTGTATAAGGCAGAGGAAAATTCTGCAGAAAGGCGTGTATATGGAAACTTTATATGTTGGAAGTTCAAAGGAAAAATATCATCAGATTATGTGTGCTTTGGAAAAAGCCCATATCAAATATAAGTTTCAGACTATCAGTCATGAAAAGAATGTGTTTGCGCCTGGAATTGGCACTGGCAGGGATTTCGGGTTAAACCGCGCAGATTCAGACAAGTATGCGGTATATGAGGTAATGGTGAGCGGGAAAGACTTGGAGGAGGCGAGAAATCTGGTACGCGGGCTCTAATGAAAAATCATATATATTGCTATTTAATGTGATGAAAGCACTTAAGGATTGTAGTTTGTCGAAATCGGACGCAGTTGGACAATTGTTATTACCGCGGGCCGGTGCAACGCTACGGCGAACTAACTGCTAACTACGACTAAGACGCTCGGGAAAGCCCTCGCGCCTAAGTCTCCGTAAGCAGTGGATTTCACCTTCGCTAATGGCGCACCTGAAATGGCCCGCTAGGCAATAACAGTTGTCCAACTGCTGTGAACTGGCTAGAACTAATTGCTTTCAGTCGTGGGTAACTGAAAGTTTTCCACCACAATTAATAGCTGTGCGATGCTTGTATTCCAGTCGATAAACTCCTGTTTGGTTAGTTGCAGTTGTCCATAACCAGCGGTTTGGCAATGTATATTCACAGCCGTGCGGAGCAACGTTCCGGCGAGCTAATGACAAACTACGACTAAGACGCTCAGGAGAGCCTTCGCGCCTAAGTCTTCGTAAGCATCGGATTTCACCTCCATTAAGAACGCCCCTGAAAGGTTTGCTCAGGAATATGTTCCCGCCGGAGCTGCTGTGTACTGGCAAGTTTGTATATTTATAAAGCAAGGGGAAGAGAGTATCAAGCAGAGAGAATAGAATATGAAATATTGAGTGCTGAGGTTTTTGAATATGAAAAAGATAGCAATATTGGGTTGTACGGGGTCTATTGGAACTCAGACGCTGGAGATTGTAAGAGAA